>NZ_NXLP01000011.1:0-53186 GCF_003364125.1 Helicobacter sp. MIT 14-3879 | reverse complement strand
ACCATTCATAACCCTTGCCTATATGCCTAAATTTCATTTACTCCTTGCTATCATCATTTGCTAAAGCTATTCTCCTAATATCATTTGCTCTATTTCTTTTTTAGCAGATTTGAGAATCTCTTTTGCCTCTTGCTGTAAGTTCTTTGCCTTATCTCTGCGATGAGTGATTTCATCGGCAATTTGTTGCTGAATCTCTAGGGGTGGGAGAGGGATTTTAAGATTTAAAAGTTCGCTTTGGTTAATTGAAGCCATAATTGCACCACTAGATTCTCTTTTAAGCAATTCTTGAAATAAATTCGTTCTTAAAATAAACATTAGGAAATTCTTTAGTAAATCATTTGTGTGCCTAATAATAAAAAACCCTGTGGAAGCAATTAGATTCTCCTTTTTGCTATCAACAATTGCAATAGCTTTCATAGAACCACTTAGACTTGAAACTAACAAATCGCCCTTATGGACTTTTTGCCTTGCACGACTAGGAAAATCACTATTTATGCTTTTAATGTTTTCAATATTGCCATTTTCTTTATTGATTGAAGATAAATCAATATAATTAATGCTTTCATATTTCTTGGTGTCTTCTAAGATATTATTAATCAATACTTTTTCCCCCAACCTCACCACAGGATATTTAGCTCCACCCCAAAGTCTGTGCAAGTCAGTTTGAAATTTCACCATTTCACTGATAGGTAAAATATTCTCCATAATGTCAAAATTAACAACAAATTCATATATTACCCCCCCCCTAGATTCTGGAGCTAATATAATATTTTCTATATCGATTTTTGCCGCATTCAAAACTTCTTTTGCTTTTGTCTGCAATGCCAATGCTTGATATTGAGAATCTAAAAGTTTTTTGGCGATTTGATTTTGAATCTCTAGGGGTGGCAAGGGGATTTTGAGATTCAAAAATTTATCAATATTAAGATGTTTTATCACTGCACCGATACTCTGGCGATTAGCTAGAATGTTCATCATAGAGCTTGCAAGCAAAAACTGCAAAAAATATCTATTAACTTCTTGAGCTATCTTTAACCTAAGTATCCCCCCGCTAATAATATAATCTCTTGAGGTGTCTGCCTCTAGGCATATCCCTATCGTGCCATCTTTGGAATACAAAAGTTCATTTTCTTGAGGCTGGAAAGTTTTAAGATTCTCATACAAAGAAGCACTAATAAACTTTTGCACATTCTCAAAGTCTATGCCATTGCTTGAAATATCGCTCACCCTAATAAATGGAATCTCTTTACTTTGAGAATATTCATTACTACCAACTTCTATGCCCTTTTTGAAGTCTTCTATCGTAGAAGCTAGATTTACTAAAGGATAGGGGGAGCAATGCAAGGCTTTTTCTAAATCTTGATAGTATTTTTGATGATAGCTTGGGTCAAAGCGAGAACCGCTTAAAGCACTTATTTTTTGCGTGAAGATTCTAGAATCTAAGGTATTGTTTGTTTGCATTGGCATTACAATACCTAATTCCCCCAATAGATATTCATCAATAGAATCTAAAATTTCTTTTGCCTGTTGCTCTTTGTCTTTCTTGGCTTGATAGGCGTTGTCCATAATATCAATGATTTGCTGTTGGATTTGTTTGGGTGGAATAGGAATTAAAAGATTCTCAACATCAGATATTTGCATTCTAGGCAATGTATTACCTGTCATCAAATATTTTGTTTGATTTACCACACAATCTAATAAAAGAAATATTGATAAAAATTTATTAGAAATTTTTTCTTTATTAAGAGAATCCAAAACAATAAATTCAGAACTACAGCCACCACTAAATTCAGCATAATAAACTTTATTGAGATAAGGGCGAAGTTTTCCAAATAAAACTTCGCCCTTATTAAAAATATTGCATTCCCCTTGTCCTTTATCTTCACTACTCTCAAGGTACAACCCCGTATTAGATTCTATATTTGCCATTCCTATATAGGTTTCAACGTTTTTTGCAATAGATTTTTGATTTAAAAACTTAACAATATATTTCAATTTAAGTAAATTATTTTTATATTGTTTTTTCAGTTTTTCAATAATTTCTAATCTTTCATCCATATAGTAATTCGGCTGAAAACTTCCTCCATACACTTCGCTAAAATCCCTCAAAAATACTTCACTCATTTTTTACCCCAATTTTGTGCATAATATTCTTTAAACTGCTGGGCGACTTTAGCCAAATCGCATTGCTCATATTCGCAAGTTTGCTTACCTGTGGCATCAAAGCCTATCTCCTCAACAATAGCCATAAAAATGCGATACTCTTCTAAGGTTTTGATTTGCTCCTTTGCCTCACTCTCTATCTTGTCTCTTATAATTTCTTCTTTAAATTTATATTCTCCTTTGATATTTGCAATTTCGTTTTTAAGGGTATTAATATTGTCTTTTAAGATTTCATTTTCTAAATCATTTTTGAGTTCTTTTTCTAGGGATTTTAGTTTTTTATTGAGTGGGGCTATCATTTTCTTACTCTCTTCTCTTAGAGATAAAATCTCTGGCTTATACTTTAAAGTGCTACTTTGCTCAATGCTTTCTTTTTGAGAGATAAAAGATTCATAAGCCTTTTTGGGCTTCTTTTTTAAAATTAAAATGCTTGATTTACTCCCGCCCCATAGTTTGAAAAGGTATGTTGGGGTAGAGAAAAAGAAGCAAGCAGATAGAATCTCTCTAGCAAATAATCTCGCACATTTTGTGTGCTAGAATTTGTCAAGATTCCATCGGGCAAGACACAAGCAACAATGCCATTGTCTTTTAAAAAGTCAAAATATCGCTCTAAAAAGAGAATTTCACTTTTTTGAGATTCTAAATCTCTGTTTGATTTTTTATCTATGATTTCATCAATGAAATGCACTTCACTTTTAGCAAAATCAAAGTTTTCAAAATACGATTTGCTTGAGGGGATACTAGAGCCAAATGGGGGATTGGTAAAAATATAATCAAAAGTATTTCTTTGGAATTTGTTATTTTTAATGATGAAGTTTTCAAAGGAATCTAGCCCATCGGCAGTAATGACATTGGTATGTCCATCATCGTGGATAATCATATTCATTTTAGCTGTTTGTGAAATCCCGCCGCTGATTTCTATGCCATAGAGATTTTTTTCAGCAAAGGAATGCCAAAAGTTATGCTGCGAGGTTTTATCTTTAAGCTTTTTGCTTTTTTCTTGCATATATTGCAGGGTTTGCAGTAAAAATCCTCCACTTCCACAACTTGGGTCTAACACTAAATCATCTTTTGTAATCTCAAAGCATTGCACGATAAATTTAACAATATTAAGCGGTGTGAAATATTGCCCTGCTGTGCCTTTAAAAAAGTCGGCAAAAAACTTTTGGAATACTTGTCCTTTAATGTCTAAATCTGTTTTGCTAAGATTGATTGATTCTAAATTTTCCACAAGGAATTTAATTTCGTCTGCATCAAGGATTAAGGAGTTATCAAAAACATTTTTATCTTTTTCTTTATAACGATTATAAAGTTCTTTAATTCTTTTTTCTAAGCCGTACTTATTCTCATCGCGATTTTTTTGAAACTCATAATATTCTTTGTTGTAATCTGCATCATATTGGGCAATTTTTTCGTCCATAATTTTAGTAAAAATAATCTTGCTAAATTCGCTAAAAGCTTCTGCTGGATTTCTTTTGCCACCATTCCATAAGTAATTATGGATTTTTTGTAGTAATGATTTTAGCTCTATCGTGGTGATTGGCTGGATATTATTATCTTTAGAATCTCTTTCATATTTCCATAGAGGTGCATCGCCACCATAGTCTGGAATATCATCAATCAAATCATTACCATCATCTTTAATATAAAGCGTTATTTTTTCTTTACCATTTGTTGCTTGTGCATAATCCGCTCGCAAAAAATTTGCATAGCTTAAAGCTTGTTCTTTCGCTTCTCGCAAATCTCTTTGGTTTTGTTTTTTAAGCTCAATGACAATATAAGCTTTCTTATGAGAATCATCAGCATACACAATAATATCCGCTCTTTTTTGACTTTTATTTTCACTGCCTCGTTTGACAGGGATTTCTATGCCAATATGCCCTAAGGGATATTTTTTCTGCAAGAGAAGTTTTGCAAAAATCTCAGCCCTCACTTGCTCTTCGGGATTTTTATAATTTTGCTTTGAGGGCTTTTTGGTATGATAGACAATAAAATCTCCCTCAAAACTAATATAGTTTTGTCCGATAGCTTCTTTAAGTGTTTGATTTAAATCTTCTTGCATTTTTTCTCCTTAGATTTCTTTTATAATAGTTATGTAAAACTCAAAATTTTTAAAGATACTTTCCAAAATATTTTGCATAAATTATTCAAATAAGTCTTTGATACAGGATTCATTGTCATAATCTCTAGCTTCTTTGGCTGACTTTTTGAGCTTTTCGATTCTATTCTTTTTATCTTGAGATAAGTTTGAATTAATAGGTAGCAATTCGCAAAAGCTATAAAAATGCTCGCTCAAATCCCCAGAAAAATGTTGTTGCACTATCCATTTTTCTAGCCCATAAGATTCATAAATATGCCCTTGCTTTGCATTCCAAATTTTAGCCACCCTTACCAATCGCCTTAGAGTTTGATTATTTGCTAATGCTCCGTCTAAATCATTTGGATTAGTTGAAATCCAATCCAAAACTCGCGTTTGATACCAATTTTGCTTGTTTGGAATTCTACAATATCCAAAATCATCAATAATAGCAGGGACTAAATCAAATTTAATATGATTGAGTTCTAAAACTACTGCTGGGAAACTTTGCTTGCAAATAGAGGTTGGATATTTGGATTCTGCAAATTCTTTCAGGTAGTTCAAATAGGTCTGTGGCTTTTTAGGGTAATTATTTCTAGCTTCCAAATGATAAAACTCATTAAATTTTTTTCCAAAAACGACCATTATATCGACATCAGAATTATCATCAAATTGCCTTGAAATCATTGTTCCTCTTTTATATGAACCAAAAATAAGGTAATCATCGATTTGATTTTTTGCATTCAATGAAAACTCATCATTTTCATCATATTGTTTTAATCTTTGGTATATCGTGTCGATAGAAATCTTAATCTTATTCTTCTCATTATCCCTTACAATCGCTCTTTCCGCCAAACCATTTAAATAGCTATTCACGCTCATTTTTCTCCTTATCTGCTTGATATTGTGTGTTTTTATCTGTTTTAATCTGTCTTTTTGCGCTTTTATATCCCATTGAAACAATAGGTAAAGAATGCTTATTTATTTTATTTCTTTTAGAATCTAGCTTTTTTAAATATCCTTTTTGTCGTTCTCTATTCATTCCCACAGATTGTATTTCTAAAAAGATTCTTGCTTTGTTTCTAAGAGATAAATATTGATTCCCGCTTCTGTAATGCGAAAAATACTTTTCTTGAGGATTTAAAAAGACAAGCAACATCGTAATAAGCCCCGATAAAAAAGCAATAAAACCACTCCAATATTCATTTAAATCATCATACACAAAAACCAAGCTCGCACAAACAGAAATAATAGAGGCTATCATTAAGACATAATTTCCATATCTCCAATATTTTGCACTCTCAAAGTGTCCCTTAGATGAATATTCAGAATCTTCTATGATTCTTTTAATCTCTTTTTTAATATTTTCTAAAATTTCATTTTCACTCACTTTTTACTCCCACCAGATGAGATTTTTAAACTTTAGAATCTATTTTAATAGGTTCTTTTAGAGAATTTCAAAAAAAGAAACCCAACAAAACTATGAGGAAATCTATTTTATGAAACTCTCCCACTCAAATAAATTCTCTACTCACATTTATAAACTTCACCTTCTACTAAATATTCTTGTGAATCCCAAAACAAATTCCAACCTTTTCCCATATTTAATATATATAAAGTATCTCCACCCAATGTTGCAGATTTATTTTTCAAATCATTTAGGGCAGATTCTCTTAAATCTAGCAAACTCATAGAATCAAAAGTATCTATCTTTTGCCCAATTTCTTGACTCAACAAATGACAATCTTTAGGCTTTTCGTTTGTTGTTTTTATGCTTTTAGCTTGAGAATAATTGCGTTTTTGATGTGCAGCCCAACAATAAAGCTAAAAAATAATTGCAATACAATTTTCATAACTCTCCTACTAATAAAAACAAATTTCACTTCCTCCCATCTTCTAGCACCCTAACTTCTTTGCTAGATTCTATCTCTAGCACTACATAGGGTAAGCCCTGCTTATTTAGCTCTTTCATAAAAAAATCGGGGTCATTTTGCTCCATATTCCAAACTCCCGCACCTTGCGTTGAGCGATAAATTGCAGATTGTTCGCATTTAGATTGGGCATTTAGACTCGCTAAACTCCTTTCACCTCCAGCTTTAAAATCACAATTTCTCATCTCAACTGCTTGTGCATTATTTTTCTGCAGCCCCGATTTCTCATCTAAAATCTTAGAATTTCTTTCAGCTTCTTTTACTTCCGCATTACCCCCTAAAATCTTAGAATCTTGACTTTCTTTTTTGCTTGATTCTATGTTATTTTGTGCTAATTTTTGCAATTCAGTCGCATTATCAATCCCCTGATATTCCCCGCCCTGTGGCATATCTTTATTTAGCTCCAAACGCTTGGCATTAAAAGATTCCGCCCTAGAATCATTAGAATCCAAAGAATGTAAATTTTGCCCTAACTGCTCACTAGATTGAGGCGAGCTAGAATCTTGCGTAAGGTGAGTATCCAAAGAATGTATATCTTGCTTAAGATTTGAAGCTTGCGCCGAAAAATCTAATAAGGCTGTGTGCCTATCGATTGAGGATTTTTCAAGCTCCTGCAAAGAATGAGTAAGAGACACATTCTTTCTCGCCCCAACGCCCCATTTGCCCTCGCATATCAACTTCGCCCCAATCATCGCTGGCACGCCTGTGGTGTAGCTCACGCCCTGCGCATTGACTTCATCAAAGCATTTCTCGTGCTCACAGACATTATAGATATAAATCGTGCGTTCCTTCCCGCCTTTCACCCCGCGAATGTAGCAGCCGATGTTGGTCTTACCCTTTGTGCGGGGTGCTAGGCTAGCGGGGTCTGGCAAAAGCGTCTTTAGCACTTGAATAGGCACGATACTCTGCCCCTGATGTGATACCTCATCAACCCGCAATAAGCCGATATTTTCTAGGCATTTCATATGTGTGAGATAGCTCTCGCCAAAGGTCATAAAAAAGCGGATTCTCTTTAGCCCCCTGATATTGCGGATAAGCGATTCTAACTCCTCGTGATAGAGTAGATAAGAGTTTTTCACGCCCACTTCGGGATAATCCCATTCTTTCATTAAGGCTAAGGGGGCGATGTCTCGCCACTGCCCACCACAATAGGAAAATTCAGCTTTTAGCGATAAATTAGAGGGCTTGTCGCTCATTTGTGCGATAGACGCTCCTGTCTTATCTCCGCATTTACAACTTTGCAACTGCGATTTCTCATCTAAAATCTTAGAATTTCCTCTCTCTTTAGCTAATCTTATCCTCTCTTTCTCTGCGACTTCTTGCTCCCAATGCCGCTCTTTACGCTCAAATTTGCGATAAATTGTGTCTTGTTGCAAGTCTGGATTCAGATTCAAATCGGTTTGGGAGACGAGGTTTTTAGAATCCACATTCTGCGATTTAGAACTAGAATCCCCACATTCTGCGATTCTAGTATCTTGCGTGAGATTTGCAGGCTGTGGTGTAAAATCCCCATTTTGCCCAAATTCTCCACCTAAAATTGTAGATGAATCTTGTGAGTTGTGTAAGGAGGGCGAATGAGGCGTATTATCTTGCAATGTAGAATCTAACGCTTGCGTCATAGCAGCGGATTTTAAAACTTGAAATGAGGAATTCTCAAGCGAGGGTTGAGATGTATCAGACATACGCTGCAATGAAGCGTCTGGGGCACTCCTACAAGATTCACTACAAGCTGAATGCGAAACCCAATACCTTGCTTTGCTGCTCACCTCGCGTAAATTTATCTCTGGATTAAAATTTGTCGCAAAGGCATAGCCGTGGTCGCCCGCGTTGCAATCCAAAATATCGATAGAATAAATCTCATCAAAATAATGCTTCTGTGCGTAGGCACAAAAGACATTTGTAACCCCCGGGTCAAACCCGCTGCCCAAAAGCCCGAAGATTCCAGCTTCCTTAAATCGCTTATCATACGCCCACTGCTCCTTATACTCAAAGTGTGCATTATCGGGGTGCTCGTAGTTTGCGGTATCTAAATAATGCGTCTTTGTGCGAAGACACGCCTCCATAATGCTCAAGTCCTGATAAGGCAGGGCGACATTCACCACAAGAGTGGGGTTAAATCGCTTAATCAAGGCGACAAGCTCCTCTACACTATCTGCATTGACGCTTTCGCATTCAATCTCGCCTAGTCCTTTAGCACGGATAGAATCTGCGATTGCCTTGCATTTGCTAAGTGTGCGTGAGGCTAAGATGATACGAGAAAAAGTCTCCCTATTCATCGCCATTTTATGTGCGACTACACCGCCAACGCCCCCTGCTCCGATTTGTAAAACGACCGCCATAATTACTTTACTCCATAAATATAAAATAAATTGAATATTATATAATTTTTAGCTTTTAGATAATAAATTAGATTGAAATACAACAATAAATTTAATTTTATTGCTAAAGTATTTATTAAAAAATTTAATTAAATTTTTTAATAAATAACCAACATTAGATTAATAATTGCAAATTTACTAACATACTCTTATAGTTAGGTACAGATTATAAGAAAAATATTTACAAAATCTTTATAATTTTTCTCCTAAATATGCTTTGTTTCATAGGTTGTATTTAGACTTAAAATAGATAATAGTAAAAATATTTTAAAAAAGAATAAAACTAAAATATAAATGAAAATGTTGATTATAAAACATAAGTTCTAATTTAAAGATAAAAACAATACATAATTTATAGAATCTTTTTCATTAATAACCATTAATTCAATTAGCAGTAGGATAAAATCTAAGTAATTCTTAATTTACACTTATAGATGATGGTTTAATATATTAGCTATAAACAAAATACAAACATTAAAAATTTACAAAGTATATAAAAGTATCCAATATGGAGCTAATACATTTTTTCTAACATTACCCTAATGGTTATCAAAGGTTTGAATAGTTTATATGTGTTAATTTTATAATAGCTATTGTAAAAATTACTTTAATAATTTTATTTGATATTGTTCCACAATATTTATTGCTATTGATGAATTATACAGTTACTTTAGCTATAAATATTTATAGCTAAGAAAACTAATTTACAAACAATAAACAACACATCATATAAAATTTATTGCAACTTCTCTAATGAATTTAATAAAACAAGTTGTCAATATCTCTAAAATTAGTTTTCTTAAGCCATTTAGAATTAAATAAAATCTCTATATATTTAAATTAATTATAATATATGAGAGTATTTTTACTTCCTTTAATGAGCACGAGTTTGAGGCTTATAGAGCCTCTTGGCTTATTGAACTTGTAAAAATACAGGCTTAGCAATCTCTCTACTAACTCTATCAAAATCCATTTGAGCTTCTTCTCTACTAGAATATGGTCCTATTAGATATCTAGTAATTACATTGGAATTTATCATTATTTCTTGGATTCTATAACTATAATTATTCAAACTATTTATAAAACTCTTATTTGGAGTTTTGCTAAATGCACCAACTTGTAAGTAATATCCATTCTCTGCTATATCTCCATTATTCAAACGATTTACATTTCTTTTTGGAGTGCTTGTAATAATAGGCTTGATAGTAGATGATGCTCTATCTATCTTTTGAGGCATAGTAGCTTTTTTAGGTGGCTCTGTATTTATTGTTTCAGTCTGTAGAACATTATTAGATGTCGTATTATTATCTAAAGAACCGCTATTATTTTTAATATCTCTAACAATTTGTTCAAATCTATCTTCATCATTATCAACATTAATAGGAGTAAATTCTTTAGGAATATTGCCATCAACCTTCTCTGTATGATTTACCACAATAGTATCTTCCTTAGTATTTGTCATTGCAATTACAATAATAGAAATAGCAAGGACTAAAATAACTATACCAACAATTAGCAAAATTAATTTCTTAGATTCTTTTGTTTTGTGGTCTTCACCACCTATTAAAATATCATTTAACTCACGTTTGTCATTCATTATTAACCTCCTTTAATTTCATAAATGTTTTGACCAAAATGATCCTCGTTCTTTTGCATAAACCTCATAAGGTAAAACTAAGATATTAAATTTAGGGGGGACTTCATCAGTTGGGAAAACCCTCCATTGCTTCGGTGCTACTTTTTCTAATTTTAAACTCAATGTTTTTGCCAATACATTAGCCTCTAATAAATTAGTATGACCTTTATGTATATAAATATGCAAATGACCTTGTGTTTTAGACCTATATGCCGTAAAATTCAAGTATCCTTCATTTCTAAGCAATAATTGTGCCTTATGGTAAAAAACACTATCATTTCTCCCATTATAATCAATAACAATATTTTCAACCTTGTTATTTGTAATTATATTATGGGCTACAACAATTTGATTTGCAAGATGCTTTTTAACAATCGCCATAGTAAGTGTAGAATCCACTCTATGAAATTTATCAAAAAACACCCTATTATTATAATTAATTTTTGTATTAGAAACATTATTATTATTTAACATAAAATAATGGCTTTTATCTAACTTGATTAATTCTAAATCTAACATTGTCATTAATAAATTGCCTTTTCATAGATTTGAAAATTTTTATTAAATTCTTTTATCTCTACTTTTATTTTATCTTGTAAAGATGTGTTTGATATATCATCTAATATATCACAAATTTTATTTGCAATATATTCAAATTCTTTTTCTTTCATTCCCCTACTTGTCAAAGCTGGAGAGCCTATCCTTATACCACTTGTAATAAATGGGCTTCTAGTATCTCCTGGAACCATATTTTTATTAACCGTAATCCCTGCCCTCTCTAATGCGAAGTCAGCATCTTTACCACTAAATGGCTTATCTATTAAACTCATTAAAATTAGATGATTATCTGTTCCACCACTTACTATGTTATAACCTCGTTTAATAAAAACTTCACCTAAAATTTTTGCATTATTTTTAACTTGCTTTGCGTAAATTTTCCATTCTGGCTTTAGGTTTTCAGCAAAACCAACAGCCTTTGCGGCAATCACATTTACTAAAGGACCTCCTTGAGTTCCCGGAAATACAGCCTTATTTACCTTATTTATAATATCTTCATCATTAGTTAAAATAACTCCACCTCTAGGACCACGCAAAGTTTTATGCGTAGTAGTGCTTACAACATGACAATGTGGGAATGGATTTGGATATTCATCTCCTACAACAAGCCCTGCAATATGAGCAATATCACCAAATAATATTGCCCCAACCCTATCTGCAATCTCTCTAAATCTTTTAAAATCAAGCTCTCTAGTATATGCAGAAAATCCGCATATAATAATATTTGGCTTTATGACATTTGCATACTCTTCTAATTTATCATAATTAATCCTACCATCTAATTCAACACCATAAAAAAAGCTTTGATATGTTTTACCACTTTGACTAACTTTTGCCCCGTGTGTTAGGTGTCCTCCGTGATTTAAGTGCATTCCTAAGATTTTATCATAAGGCTTTAATAATGAAGCATATACAGCCGCATTTGCTTGGCTACCAGAATGTGGTTGGACATTTGCAAAATCACATTTAAAAAGCTTTTTTGCCCTATCTATTGCAATTTGTTCTATTTCATCTACAAATTCACAACCTCCATAATATCTCTTATTTGGATAACCTTCAGCATATTTATTAGTTAATACGCTACCTAAAGCTTCAATAACGCTAGGAAAAGTAAAGTTCTCACTAGCAATCATCTCTAAACAATCTCTTTGTCTATGCCATTCTTTTTGTATTAAATCAAAAATTGTTTTATCATTTTGTTCTAAGTAATTCATTATTCAACCTCTTTATTAACTATATCAAATTCATTTTTTTGCACTTTCATTGCTGGAAAAAGAATAACATCTTTTATACTCTTATTATTTGTAAGTAACATAATTAGCCTATCAATTCCTATACCTTGCCCTGCAACAGGTGGCATTCCATAGCCTAAAGCCCATACATAATCTTCATCCATATATTGAGCTTCTTCATCTCCTTTTTCTTTCTCTTGGACTTGAAGTCTAAATCTACCTAGCTGGTCTAGAGGGTCATTTAATTCACTAAATCCATTTGACATTTCTTTAGCACCTATAAATAGCTCAAATCTATCAGCTAAGTTTGGATTTTTATCATTTCTCCTTGCAAGAGGGCTTATTTCTATTGGAAAATCTGTAATAAAGGTAGGAGAGATTAATTTAGATTCTACAAAGTTATCAAATGCTAGCGATAAAATCTTACCATAAGAAAGATTAGATTCCACCTCTATATTAGCGTTTTTTAAATAATTTGATAATTTAGTTTTATCGCCTACAATATCTTTGCTTATTCCCCCTATTATATGCAAAGAATCTATATAAGAAATCTCATTAAAATTATTAAAATCAATTTTAAATTCACCCCATTCTATAACTCTAGGAAGCTTTAAAGAATCTAATAAATAAATAAAAAAATCTTTTGTTAGGGCAATTAAATCCTTATATGTCTTATATGCCCAATAAAATTCAATCATAGTGAATTCTGGATTATGGGAGTGATCTATCCCCTCATTTCGAAAGCTTTTATTAATCTCAAATACACTCTCAAATCCACCTACAATAAGTCTTTTTAAATAAAGTTCTGGTGCAATTCTAAGATATCTCTTAACACCTAATGAGTTATGATGTGTAATAAATGGTTTTGCATTTGCACCACCAGGAATTGGGTGAAGCATTGGCGTTTCTACCTCTAAAAAGCCTTTATTTTCAAAAAAAGCTCTAATTAAAGAAATAATTTTACTTCTTAGCTTAAAAGTTTCTCTAACATTTGTGTTCATTATAAGATCAAGATAACGTTGGCGATAACGAAGCTCTATATCAACTAGTCCGTGAAACTTCTCTGGTAGAGGGATAATTGACTTTGTTAGAATCTTAAATGATGTAGAATGAAGTGTTAGCTGATTAGTTTTGGTTTTAAATGGATATCCGCCAATATTTACTATATCTCC
The DNA here is from genome assembly GCF_003364125.1 of Helicobacter sp. MIT 14-3879. NCBI lineage: Bacteria > Pseudomonadati > Campylobacterota > Epsilonproteobacteria > Campylobacterales > Helicobacteraceae > Helicobacter > Helicobacter sp. MIT 14-3879. Next base: position 40,039 of record NZ_NXLP01000011.1, on the reverse strand, counting down.
TACTTCAAGTACTTTTTTAATCTCCTCAAATTCACTTTCTAGGTCATTTTTAGAAATATAAACTTGTAACACACTACTTTCATCTTCTATATCAATAAAAGCAGCTTTTCCCATAAGCCTTATTAATTTTACACGCCCTGTAATATATTCTTTAATATGAGAATCCTCTTTTGCTAAAGCAGAATCTTTAGCATTGATTTCATATTTTTTAATAAAATCTATATTTGATATTGTTTTTATAGCATTATTATCATATGGATTCTTACCACAATCTCTAATGCTATTTGCTTTTTGAATTCTTTGTTTGATATAAATATTAGAAAACAATTTTAAATCCTTAATTTACTCTGTGATATTATTATTCATCTCTTTTAAGCTAGATTCTAGTAAGCTAGATGTTGTTTCTCCTGTCTCTCTTACAAAATCAGTCTTTACTATAAAATCCCCAATATTAATCATAAATGGATATAAAAGACTAGAATCTTGTAATTTTGATGTAAAATTTGATAAAAAGTTAATTTTTGAAAATGTAAAAAATATAACGGATAATACTAAAAATGCTTTTATACCAGATGTTATCACACCAAAAATCTTATCAAAAACTCCAAGCTTAATAAATCTAACAAATCTAAGTATTACTTCAGCTATAATTAATGCAAAAATCCAAATAAAAGCTAAAATAATCATAAATCCAAATAAATTAACTAAAGTTTGACTTTCAATCTTAATAATATTGTTTATCCACTCACCAACAATCATATTGTATCTTGATGCTATTAAAACACCGCCTATAATTCCAACAGCAGAGCAAAATTCTCTAACAAAGCCATTAAACAAACCCTTGAAAGCTAGTATAATAACTATTGCAGTAATAATAATGTCAAAATAAACAGAAACTCCCATCTATACCTCAAAACCACTTATTTTATTTATATAAAAACTTACGATAATATTCCATATTATTTTAGCCTAAAGGAACTTAAAATTAGTATGTTTAATAAAATATTATTCATCCCAATCATCCCAAAAATAAAAAATAGTAAAATATTTATAGGGCTAAAAAGCTATATTTTAATCCCATTTTCTTTAGCATTTATTTTTAGCATTCCGCTTTATTTAAACATATTTACTTATTATAAAACAATTTATTTTCCATATATCAATGGAATTTTTGCGTTAATATCTATCTTTATATTTATTAATATTAATAGAAAGTATAGATTTTTCTTTGGGTTCTTTGTGGGAATTTTATGGTTTTATTGGATTTCTCTTAGTTTTAGATTCACCTCATCACCAAATATATTATATATTGTGATATTTTTTGTTTCAGTAATATATGGAATATTTTTTTATCTACTATTATTTTTTAAAAACAAACTTTTTAGGATATTTAGTATAAGTATAGCTAGCTATATATCAATACTTGGATTTGATTGGTTTGTGCCTGATTCTATACTTGCATTTAGTGTGTTTAGAGTAGATAAAATATCATTTTGTTTAATTACATTAATCATTGTTATAATTAGCCTAAAGTCATTAAAAATATATCGATTTATATCATTATTTGCACTAATCTTGCTAGTAGATTTTAAAACACAAGAAATTGACCTTCCCTCAAAAATAAATATTACACAAACAAACATCAACCAAAGCAATAAATGGAAGAGTCTAAACAATGTAATAGAATATAATTTTAGTAAAATACAAGATTCTATTTTTAATGGCTATAAGGTAGTAATACTGCCTGAAACTGCATTTCCTTTTGTTTTAAATAATCAAAATCAAATTATGCAAAAATTACTTAAACTAAGCAATAAAATTACTATTATTGTTGGCTCTCAAAGAGAGGATAATGGTAGATTCTATAATAGTACTTATGTATTTGAAGATGGAAAATATAACTTTGCTGATAAGGTATTTTTAGCCCCATTTGGTGAATATATGCCAATTCCTTATATATTTATGGATATTTTTAATAAAATCTCTGGCATTAATTATAATTCTAATTTTAATACAAACTCAAAGATGCCAAAAGACTTAATCACAAAAAATATAACATTTAGAAATGCTATTTGCTATGAAGCTACCACAAAAAAAGCATATCAAAATAACCCAAAATATATGATTGCAATAAGTAATAATGCTTGGTTTAATCCTAGCATAGAGCCAATACTTCAAATGATGCTTATAAAATACTATGCTAGATTGCACAATACAATAGTATTGCATTCAACAAATGGCTCTAAGAGCGGAATAATAAGCCCTAAAACCTCTTTAGAATTTATGGTAAAAAATTATAATTTTTTATAAAAATATAATGAGGTAAAAATAAAAATACAAAGGGGTATAATTACGCCAAACTCTGGAATTAGAAATCCACTTATTGATAGTTTTGTCAGCATAAAAAATACTCCCCAAACAATAAGACAAAGCAATACAAAAACAAAGCCTAATTTTGCAAGATTAGTATATCTTGCTAAACTAGGAACATAAAAATACATAATTATTATTGTAAATGGTATTGCTATTGGAATTGCAATAAATGAGTATAGAATGGAGCGAATCTTTTGTGTATTACCATCTTGTTCTTGGAGCAAAAATAGTGTATTTATTGCATCTATAATAGATATATTTGGCTTATTTTGATAAATAGTGTCAAGAATCTTTGGCTTAAAATCTTTTAATATCTTATAATTACTTATATTTTGTATTAAAAGTTTAGAATCCTCAAAATTAGGAGATTTTGGAATAGTAGTTATAGTGGCTGATTTTAGATTCCACCAAGTGCCATCAAAGCTAGCTTCTTTAGCCTCAATAAACTTTGCTAAAGTAAAATTATTAATCTCAAAAACCTTAATATTTTGTGCTTTTTGAAGAAGAGGGAAAATCTTTTCCATATAAATATAATTATTATTATATTTCACAAAAAGATTACTCTTTGCATCATTGATTCCACCTCTTTTGACTATATTCTCGATATTTTCCTCAGAATAAGCAAAAGATGTGGCATTTAATGAAATATAAAATAAATTTAATAAAATTGAAATTACTAAAAGTGGCATTAAAGCTTGCCTTCTAGAGTAACCAATAGAAAAAATTGCTGTTAATTGATTTGACTTTAAGAGCACAATATAACATACAATAGGGGCTAAAATTATAGATATTGGGAATGTATAATTTAGTGCATATAAAAAATCATACATCAAAAATAGAACAAATAAATTAGCAGAATCTGGTAGATTATCAGAGTGTTTTAAAATATCAATTCCCATAAAAAATAATTGTAAAGCAATAAAAATTAATAAAATAAATTTAATATAAATCCACCCCAAAAACCTAAAAAGCATTATTTTTTCTTTGTATATAAATTTTGAATTTCTAATAGTGTTGCATTTGAGATAAATGAATCTAGTGCTTTTGATATTAATTCAAAACTAGAATCTAAAACTAATAATTCAGGTTTAGTAAATTTTTCTAATACAAAATTAATTATGCTAGATTCTGCTACATTAGATTCTAAAAAGTTTAATTCTGTATTCTGTGGGCGACCTATACCTATGCGAACTCTAAAATATTCACTTCCTATATAACCATCAATAGATTTTAATCCATTATGACCACCACTACTGCCTCCAAATTTAAATTTAATAGCTCCTAATTTTAAGTCTAAATCATCGTGGATTACTAAAATTTTTTGTATTTTATAAAATGAGAGGACTTTTTGAAATGATTTTCCAGATAGATTCATAAAAGTTTGTGGCTCTAAAAAAATAGTATCATCATTTTTTAGAATTTTTGCTTCAAAGTTTTTATTGTCATATAAAGTTAGATTTTTTTGTTTTAGATAAAAATCAAGTGCCATAAACCCAACATTATGTCTAGTATTCTCATACTTTAATGTCGGATTTCCAAGTGCGGCAATTAACTTCAAATCTTATTTAGCCTTTATAACTCCAACAATAGCTACATTAGGCTTATCAATAATCTTTATATTTTCAAAAGTAGGTAAATCACGAACTAAGATAGCATCACCAATATCAAGTTTTGATACATCAATCTTAATACTTTCTATTAAATTTTCAGGAAAACATTTTATGCTAATCCTTTTTTTTGAAAATAGTAAAATTCCTTTATTTTTTACACCTATTGGAGAACCCTCTATTTTAACAGGAACTTTAAATTTAGCCAATACCCCTTTTTGAACAAGAAGTAAATCGGTGTGTAATATCTGTGAGCTAACAGGGTCTTTTTGATATTCTTGAACTACTACATTATAAACCTTATTAGCAACTTTTACATCAAAGGCTAGTGTATTTTTTGATTTTAATGTTCTGATAAAATCATTTATTTTAAATGCACAATGAATGTTTGTTACACCCTTTCCATAAATATTTGCTATTAGATAGCCATCTTTTCTTAAAGCCTTTGTATAGGACTTTGAAATACTCTCTCTAATAATTCCTTCTAACATAATATTATCCTTAAATTTAAAATAAAGGCAAAATTATATCAAATTTAGCCTCTATTTTTTGACAAAAAAGCTTCTATTCTTTTTTTACACTCATCTTTCCCTAGTATAAACAATGTCTCATTTATACCTATACCGCCACTTTTCCCAAGTAAAGCTAGTCTAAAAGCACTTAATAGCTTTCCAACAGAAAAGCCATTTTTATCTGCAATATCTTTTAAAGAAACTTCTACATTATTAAAATCAATTAAATTTAGTATTTCTAACAATTTAGGCTTTAAATTTAAATCTAATTTTTTTATCATTTTATCATCATAGCTTTTTGGAGGTTGAATAATAGAATCTATCATTTCTCTAAATTCTACAATAGTATTTACCCTCTCTTTTATTTCTTTATACAAAATCTCTTTTTTAGCTAAATCTATTGATAACTGCTTTTGTAATGCTAAATCTAGCTTATCTATTGATAAATTTTTAATATAATAATTATTTAACCAAAGAAGTTTAGATTGATTATAAGAAGATGGAGAGGAGCTAAGATTATCTAAGTTAAAAAGCTCAATACCATCTTTTAGTGAAAAAATTTCCTTATCTCCATAACTAAAACCTAGTCTTATCAAAAAATTAAGCAATGCTTCAGGGAGAATTCCTAAACCCTTATAATCCATAACATTCATTGCACCATCCCTTTTTGACAATTTATATCCTTTATCATTTAAAATCATAGGAATATGACAAAATCTAGGCACATTAAACCCTAATGCCTCATAAACAATTATTTGTTTTGGCGTATTTGAAAGATGGTCATCACCACGAATTACATCGCTTATATTCATTAAAGCATCATCAATAGCTACGACAAAGTTATAAGTAGGTGTCCCATCACTTCTCATAATAATATAATCATCTAATTCTTTTGCATCAATTTCAATTCTACCTTTTAATGAATCATTAAAGCTAACTTTCCCACTTAATGGTGCTTTAATACGAATAACAGGTTTTATATCTTTTGGAGGAGTTCCGCTAAAATCTCTATATCTATTATCATATTTATAAATTTTACCCTCTTTTTTATAATTCTCCCGCAAAGAATCTAGCTCTTCTTTACTCATATAGCAATAATATGCTTTATTATTTTCTAAAAGCTTTTTTGCATACTCTTTATATATATCAAGCCTTTGACTTTGATATACAATATCACTATCATAATCTAGCCCAACCCAAGAAAAAGCTTTAATAATAGCCTCTGTTGCTTCTTTACTATTACGAGAAAAATCTGTGTCTTCTATGCGAAGTAAAAATTTTCCTTTATTTGCTCTAGCATATAAGAAATTAAATAAAGCAGTCCTTAACCCACCTATATGCAGATATCCTGTTGGGCTTGGAGCAAAACGAGTTATAATCATTTAAATTTCCTTATTTTGGAATAATCTTATTTGATAAATTATCAATGACTTTAAATGTAGAATCTTGTAATCCACGGACAGCATCTTCATTACTAAAAGAATCTAATTTGGAGCTAGATGATAATATTCCGCTTTGCAAAATATCCCCCTTTTGATAAAGCTGGTAGAATATAGCAACACTTGCTTTAAGTGTCTTTTTGTCAATAATAAAATCAAGTAGTTTTACACTCAAATAGCTATCTACATTAATCCCGCTAAATGGAGGGACTATAATTTTCAAGCACTTAGCAGAAAAGTTTTTTATAATCATAGATTCTATTGAATTATCAAGAGAATTAGAGAAATTTACGCCCTCTAAACTTGAGATTTTAGAATCTTCTTTATATAAAATCTTTTTATTTTGATATTTACTTGGAATATCAACCTTATTTAACCCTATTATATTATATGCACCACAGGACTTAAAACTCTCTACTTCAATAGTATCTAAATCATAATAATTAAGCTTTGGCAATTCACTTTTTAAATTCACATCAAAACAAGCACTGAAAAATAAAGCTAAAAATATAAAAATTAAAATCCTCATTTCTCCTCCCTATATCCAAAGATTGTATTATATGGATTATTTTCTAGTTTATTGATAAATGAGCTGCCATCCTGTGCAAAAGTAGATATATCATTCATTGCTTTTTCAAAGGATGTTAATGTTGGAGTTAATATACTTTTTAAGTCATACTCACCTTTTGCAACTTTATTATTAATATTTTCTATTATTGTTTCTGTGTTTTGTGTAATTTTTGACACACTTTTAAGTATTACATCTAAATCATCAGTCCTTTTATTGAGAGATTTTAACATATCATTTATGCTATTTGAGGAATCTTTAATTGAAACCAAAATATTTGCAATATTTTTAGCATTATTTTCATTTAATATTTCATTTGCGTTATCAAGAAAATAATCTACTTTTCCAGCTATGCTTGGTATAGTATCTAAAATCTGCGATAGAGAATCTAATCTAAGTTTTAGCACTGCGTCATTTTCAGTAGTAATTACTTCTTTTGATTTTTCATTTTGAAATAGTGCAAGATAACTTCCACCAAGAAATCCATTTTGCTCTAATTTGATACTAGAATTCTTTTTTACAGGTAAATCTTTTCTAATCTCAATTACAACTTCAATTTCTTCAAAATTATTATCTCTAAATTTTATATTTGTAACTTTCCCTACATTAATACCTTTGTATTTTACAGGGCTATCAATCTTTACATCAAGTGATTGTTTTGTATATGCCCTATAAATCCTCACATCATCTTTAAAGATTCCAGAATTCCCAAACCAAAATATAAATACCACAAAACCAATTAATGAAGCAACAAAACAAAATCCAATAAAAATATAATTTACTCCTCTCTCCATAATCGCTCTCCTCTCTTTGATTTCAATAATGTGTCTAGCTTTGCAGTTTGACTTACTCTAAACTCATCTAAACTACCTTCAAAGACTAATTTTGAATTATCTAGTAAAATAAACCTATCTGTTGCATCTTTAATGGAATCTAAATCGTGGGTTACCATAACTATTGTTAATTTAAACTCATCTCTTAATTTTATAATTAATTTATCAAAATTTTCTGCACTCTTTGGATCAAGCCCTGAAGTAGGTTCATCTAAAAATAAAATCTCTGGACTAAACACAAGTGCCCTTGCAAGACCCACTCTTTTTTTCATACCACCACTTAATTCATAAGGATACATTTCCTTAACATACTGAGGTAATCCTACTGCATTTATATAATATTGTGCAATTTCATTAATTATATTTTTTGGATAAGAGCTATATTCTTCTAGCATTATTCCAATATTATCAATTACATTTAGTGAAGAAAAAAGTGCACCAAATTGAAATAAAACACCACAACGTTTTAAAATATTATCTCTGCTTTTTTCTTCTACCTTCCAAATATCTTCACCAAAAATCTTAATATTGCCACTCTCTGGGTGTTTTAGGGTAATTAGTGTGCTAAGCAGGGTTGATTTACCACTTCCACTTCCTCCTAATATCCCAAAGATTTCAGAATACTTAACATCAAAACTAACATCATTTTGTATATAACGATTTTTATATTTTGTAAAGAGATTTCTAACCTCAATAATATTATTCAAAACTTTAACTCCGTAAATATTAGAGAAAATAATGCGTTTATTAAAATCACACCAAAGAGGGCGCAAACAACACTTGTTGTTGTTTTTTCGCCTACACTCTGCGTATTATCCTCCACCCTAAATCCAATAAAGCAGCCTATAATCACTATCACTGCGGCATAAAATGGTGCTTTTATTATTCCTGTCCAAAAACTATTCATTCCAACATATTCTTTGATTTGTAAAATATAATCATAAAATGAAATGCCAAATCCAAATTTTAAAAATACCATACATCCAAAAATAGATACTAAATCTGATAGAAATACCATAAATGGAAAAGAGATAATTAAAGCAATAAATCTAGGAATAACTATAAAATTCAATAAATTTAATTTCATAATTTTCATAGCATCAATTTCTTCTGTCATTTTCATAACACCAATTTGTGCTGTATATGACGATGCGCTTCTACCTGCAACTATCAATGCGACAACAAAAGGACCTATTTCTCTTAAAGTAAGTTTTGCTGTCATCTCAACGCTAGCTTGGATAAAACCCATTCTGCTTAATGTCGCCGCTCCTTGATAGGCTATAACACCACCAACAATAAAAGAAACAATAAAAATTACTGGCATAGCTGAAATAACACCATTAAAAATATGGTAGTTTATAGCCTTGTATCTAATATTTCTAGGATTAAACAATGATTTAACAAGAGTATATATCAAGATTCCAAGAAAATTTATAAAATCAATCAAAGTTTGATTATAATCATATATTAAATTTTTTATAGAAGTAATTTGCTTTAATACACTAGTAAAAATATTTTCTTTAGCTACAATAGGAATAGATGAATTATTTATCTCAATTTCTTTTAATAAATTTACAATTTTTATTGCATTAGCATTATTTGCTAATAGTCTAAAATCCTTATTAGAATCTTTGAGCTTTTTTGTGTAGTTAAATAAAAAAATCAAAAATGTAAAATCAAATTTTGAGATAGAATCTAAGTTTATGATATATTGCTTTATGCTTGGGTTATCAAAAAGTGATTGCATATTTTCAATATCTTGTTTTGCAATTCTTGTGCTAAACTCACCCTGTAAAATTATAGTAACTTCATTTTTATTTATTTTAGAATTAATCATTTTTATCCCATTTTAAAGTAATGCTAGGAATGCAGTCATCAAAAATAGTGGGTTTTTTAAGGCATAAAGATATTGCTTTAATATTGTCAAATTGCTCTAATATAGAATCTAATAAACATCTTAAAGCCTCTTCTAAATATCCAAAATGATTTTTCTTAAAAATATCTAGTATTATTGAATGTAGTATTGCATAATCAATGATTTTAGATTCTACACTATAAACAATACTTAAATCTAATATTATATCTTGAGACTCTTTCCTTTCTTTAGGAAGTATTCCAATAATTGTATTAATTCTAAAATCACTTAATGAGAGACAAAAATTCATTTAAAAAATCTTACTTTCTTCACTCTTAATTAAGCGAATAATATTTGGAATATGAGTATAAACTATCAATACAAATAGTATAACTAGTGGTGTATGTGTGCCTATTTGATTTACAATAGAAATACTAGGATAACTAGGATATAAAACAAAACTAGATAAAATCCCTATGCTAACTCCAATAAGAGATGAAAGAGAGGATACTTTAAATATTTTGCCAACTATAAACCAAGCAATAAGCCCAATTACGCCTTGAATAGGAGCTAAAAGTATTGTTGAACCAATAGTTGTTGATACTCCCTTGCCTCCATTAAACTTTAAATATGGACTATAACAATGCCCAAGAACGCTGATAACAGCAATAGCCCACTGTGTTTCATAGGATAATCCTATTAGCTTTGCTATTAAAACAACAACCAAACCTTTGGTAGAATCTAAAATAATAGTTAAAATAGAAATTCTTTTAGCATAGGGGGTAATATGCTTTATAGCTCTATACACATTTGTAGCTCCGATACTGCCGCTTCCTATCTTTAAAATATTTACTTTATAAAACCACTTTACAATAAAATATCCAAATGGTATTCCACCCACCAAATAAGCTATTAAATAAAAAATTACATTAATATTACTTAATGCTTTAGCTAAAAATTCTATAATTCCTTCGAACATAACTTACCTTATAAATCTTTTGTCCTATTTTATCTAAATTTTGTTTTATTAACCCTAAGCAAATTTTTAAATAAGAGTATTAAATTAATTAAATCTCCAAATAAATCAAAAGTGTAAGCTTAATTGCAGGTTAAAAAATATTTAAATTTATTGTGATATAATCATCAGCTTAATAGCTAGTTACTAAACTATTATAAGATTTACAATAAATACAAAAGGGGGTAGTATATGAAAAAATTAGCAATTGTAAGCATATTATTAGGATTATTTTTTGCTGGATGTGGGTCAGTTCAATCACCAGTTAGCGGTTTTGTCTATACTGGTGTAAAGGCTCCAATAAATTCTACTGCAGAAAAAGGTTCAAAAACAGGTAAGGCTGTTTGTACATCAATCCTAGGAATTGCTGCTTATGGCGATTGCTCAGTTGATGCAGCTAAAAAAGATGGCAAAATTTCTAAAGTCTCATCAATAGATCACGAGTCATTTAGCGTTCTTGGAATATATTCTACTTTTACTACAATAGTAACTGGAGAATAATTCTTAAATTAGATAAATATAATATAAATGTTTATAAAACATTTATATTATCAATCAAAAGCTATTTTATAATTTAAAGCTATTTTATAATTTTAAAAATCATAACTTTAGAATCTAAAAATAAATTAATTTATTTAACTTCTACTTGAAACAACTCTATATAAGATATAAAAATAAATTATAGGCATAATAAAATATAAGAAAAATATATTAAGCATATACTGTATTGTTAATTTTAAAACTAAATCAAGAGAACTTGCTATAAAACTTATACTTTTATATATCTTTTGCTTAGTAGCATCTATGACTTCTTTTGTAGAATCTATTGGACTTGTTATAGCCTCTGTAATTGCTTTTGTGCTATCACTAAATTTTTGAGTAAAAAGCCCAATTTCACCTATAATTTTTTGACTTGTGCTTCTTGAGTCATTAAATTCTAAATCAACTTTTGGCATTTCAACAATACCTAACATTTTTTTAATACCTTGTATTTCACTATCTATTTTAGAATCTATTTGCAAATTTGCTTCATTAGAAATTATTTTTATAAGGTTTATATAAATATTTAATCCCGGATTAAAAAATAAAAGAATAACTAAAATCTTTGTAGCTATCGTTTTAAAATTTGAAATAAATCTAATAAAAAATAGTGCAATAATTAAAATCTTAAATATAAAAATTTTATTTATCATTAGCAAAATATATTCTATACCAATTAAAATATTTGCAAGAAAAAAGAAGTTAAAAATCTTATCTAAAATATCACTAATCCCACTGCTAAATGGTAATATTCCACATATTATCTTTAATCCAGCAATAATTCCTGCATTAGTCAATGCAAAATTAAAATTAGATTCTATATAAATACTAGCATTTCTATTAAGCAAATCTAACATTCCAAATATGCAAAATACCCCAAAAATAAAGCTTATAAAAACCTCACTCTTGTATTTTTTAATAAAATCTAGCATTTTTTAGCAATCTTTCTTAATAAACTTAGCAATTTTTATAGGAGAAATACATAATATATCTTCAATATCACTTATCTTTCCGTGTGGAATAAAACTATCATCAAATTCAAAGCTCTTTATTTTTACCGATACATTATTGTAATTTAATAACATTGAGATTCTCTCACCCAAACCCCCAAATTTAACTCCATCACTAAAAATATATATTCTTTTATGAGTTTTAGCAATATCTATAATTAAATCAGAATCTAGTGGTTTAGCAAAACGTAAATCAACCAAAGTAGCACTAAAACCTAAAATCTTATTTACCAAATACGCCCTACCAACACCATTTCCAAATGCTAGTAATGCTATTTCTTTGCCTTGTTGTAAAACCTCTCCTTTTTTAAACTTAAATGGCTCATTTTTAAAAGTATTATTTTCTAATAAAAATGAACTTCTAGGATACCTAAATGCAATAGGAGATTTGTTGTATTTAGCAGCAAAACTAATTGCTAATTCTAAACTATCATAATCCCTTGGAGCAAAAATTACCATATTTGGAATAAGAGATAAATATGAAATATCAAAAATACCTTGATGAGTCTCACCGTCTTCGCCTACAATCCCTGCTCTATCAATAGCAAACTTTACAGGAAGATTCATAATAGAGACATCATGAATTATACTATCAAATGCTCTTTGTAAAAATGTAGAATAAATAACAACAAAAGGTTTAAAACCCTCTTTTGCCATTGCTGCCATTGATGTAGTAGCGTGAGCTTCAGCAATAGCTACATCAAAAAAGCGATTTGGCAAGTTATCAATCAATAAATCAAGCCCTGTTCCGCTTGGCATAGCCGCAGTAACTCCTACTATCTTTTCATCTTTTTTTGCTAACTCAAGGAGTTTATTTGCAAAAACAGATGTTGGATTAATATTACTTTTATTAACTAATGCCTTTCCTGTATTTATATCAAATGGAGATACACTATGCCATTTTTCATACCTTCCTTCAGCAATCTTATATCCATAACCTTTTATAGTCTGTGTATGGATTAAAACAGGCTTTTTTAAGTCTTTAGCTTTTTGAAAAATGCTAATTAATTCTGCAATATTATGTCCATTTATAGGTCCTATATAATTTAGTCCTAATTCTTCAAACAAGATTCCAGGTGTTATTAATTTTAAAGACTCTTCAAATCTCTTTGCCATATAAGTAGCACTATCTGGCATAATGCTTAAGAACTTTTTTAACTTTTCTCTTAAACTTTGATACACTTTTCCTGCTGTTGCTGTAGATAGATATTTACTCATAGCACCTATTGGCTTACTTATGCTCATCTCATTATCATTTAATATAATAATCATAGGATATTTTATATAACCTATTTCATCTAGTGCTTCATAAATTAACCCTGCACTCATTGCTCCATCTCCAATTAAAATAATTGGAATCCTATCTTCATTATTTAATTTAATAGCTCTAGCTACTCCAACTCCAATAGATAATGATGTAGAGCTATGACCCGCAATAAAATAATCGCTACTAGATTCTCTTGGGTTTGCAAATCCACTAATACCATTAGTTTGCCTTAGTGTGCTAAAAGATTCCCATCTACCTGTAAGAAGTTTATGAGTATAGCATTGATGACTAACATCAAAAATAAATGGATCTTTTGTGCAGTCGAAAATATAGTGCATTGCTATTGTAATCTCAACACTACCTAAATTGCTACTTAAATGCCCCCCATTCTTGCTTAAAACATCAATTATTCTACTTCTGATCTTATTGGCTAAGTCATTTAACTCATCAATATTCATAGATTTTATATCAACCACGAAAATCCCTTATTGCCTAAAATTTTCTAAAACGCTTTGTTTTAAAAGCTGATATCTAGACATAACATTGCCATCAATATTGCCATTCTCACTAACAATCACAACGCCGCCTTTTGCTATGGCATCATCACTTTTAATTGAAATATTAGATTTATTTTTTATAAGGTTATCTAAAAATTCAAAATCACTTGGATTTACTTTAATTACCACATTTAAATTGGCAGACATTGATTGAAGCAGCTCTTTTGCAATAGAAGCAGCAATTTTAGCACTATATTGACTTATTTCTTTAATTATAACTTCTCTTGCAATATCAAGTGCTATGGTGCTTAATTCAGATTCTAGCTTTATAATTTGCTCTTTTGCATTCTTTATTTCGTTATCTAACTTCTCTATTGATTTTGCTATTTTCTCTCTTTCAGTTTCTATACTATTTTTAAGCTCTAAATTAACCATCATCTGCCCTTCTTTAATACCCTCTTCTTTAGCTGCTTTTTCTCTTTCTATGGATTGTGTTTGAAGGGTTTGAAATTGTGTTTGAAAATTACTTAAAGATGCTGCTAAATCATCACTTTTAATAAGTAATTTTTCTATTAATTCTTTCTCTAAACTACTCTCAATCATTGCTACTTGACTTCTACTTGGTTCTTTTACCTCAAAATCGTTACTTTTTTTTAGCTCATCTTGTTGCCTTAATTCATTTTGGCTAATTGTTTTAAACTCATATTTTTTCATACTATGCCTACTTAATTCCTGTGATGAAATAACACTTTTATCATTATTCAACAACATCTTCCTCTTCACCTATTTGTATAACACCCTGTTCAGATAATGCTTGGACTATTTCTACAACTTTTCTTTGTGCATTTTCCACATCTCTAACCTTAACAACCCCTAAATATTGAAGTTCTTCAATAAACTGCTCTCCTGCTCTTTGGCTCATATTACTTAAGAATTTTTGTTTTAATTCTTCTGGTGCAGATTTAAGAGCCATAGTTAAATCTTTCTTATCAACAGATTTTAATATCTCTGTAATTGCTACTCTATCCAATTTTATAATATCTTCAAATGTAAACATCATCTCTTTTATTTTTGTAGCTAATTGTTCATCTACTTGTTCAATATGTGCTATTGTAGTTTTTGCTGCCTTTTGACCTAATCTATTAAATATCTCTGCAACAGCCCTTGGACCACCAACCTCAACTTTATAGCTTGTAAGAGATTCTAATTTATTTTCTAATACAGCAGAAACCCTCTTTACTATATGAGGTGCAATATCTCCAAGTGATGCCATTTTTATAGCAACCTCTGCCCTCTCATTATCTGAAAAATAACTCAAAGTCTCAGCTGCACCATTTGGCTCCATATGTGCCAAAATAAGTGCTATCGTTTGTGGATGCTCATTTACTATAAAATCTGCAAGTTGTTGAGGGCGAATTTTTGATAAATAAGAAAAGTTTTTAGTAGCTTGCATTGATTTAGATAATTTATCAAGAACTTTTTTAGCCTCTTCTTCACCAAGCACACGATATAAAAGCTCTCTTGCATATTCAAATCCACCAGCATTAATATATTGATTTGATTGAAATATCGCATAAAATTCTTCTAAAACAGCCGCCCCTATAATCTTATCTGTTCCTTTCATTTGTGCAATATATTTTGATATTTCAGTAATAGATTCTATATCTAAATATTGAAAAACCTCTCCTGTTGCTTCATCGCCTAATTGCATCAATAAGATAGCAATTTTTTCTGCCATAGAAAACTCTTCGTATTGTGCTCTTTGTTTTGGTGTTAGATTGAAAGCCATATTACTCTCCCTTTTTTACCTCTTCTAACCCTAATTCATCTCGTATTAGCATTTGAAACAAGCCTGATATTTCTTGTGGTTTTTCTGATATTAGGGTTTTGATTTTCTCAAGCAATACATCATATTTTAAATTATCTTCATTAAAGTTTCCTAAACCAAGCTGGTCTTCAATCCTTTTTCTTAGCTCATTTTCCCTATTTGAATATTCTTCATCATCATCAATTGTAAGTAAAGATTCTACATCTTCTTCTTTAGATTCTGCTGTTTCAATCATACGCTCTGCAAATGGAACAATAATTTTCTTATAGAATATAAATATAATAATTCCAACAAGAATATATTTAAAGAATGGTATTAAAGGTTGAAGCATTGTAGAAATTTTTTCCATAGTTGTCTGTGGTTTAAATGTTCCACTTTTTGCATTAAATTCAAAATTACTCACACTTACTTCATCACCTCTATTTTGAGAGAAACCAATGGCTTGTTTTACAAGGCTATCTATTTGTGTCATTTTGGCTTCTTCAATAGGAATGTATTGTAGTTTTTCAACACCATTATTATTGACTAAATCATAACTCCCATCAACAACAACAGCTGCACTAAGCCTTTTTAAAACGCCAAATGCACCTTTAATTTCAGATACGGTTTTGCCAACTTCATAGTTTGTGGTAGTTGTGTTTATTGTATGAATTTGATTGTTTGTTAAAGAATCTAACCCCTGCACAGGTCCTATATTACTAACTGCTCCCGGAACTCCACCAATCTCTGGCTCACTAACGCCTTCTTTTCTTTCCTCGTGATTTTGCTCACTTCTAACAACATTATTTGGGTCAAAAGTTTCTTGCATACTTTTTGTTTGAGAAAAGTCAAATTCAGCACTAACCTTTGCTACAACCCTATCTTTCCCACCAATGATAGGCGTTAATACATTTATAATTTTATCTTCTAATATCTTTTCATAGTTATTTTTATATTTTAATTGAAGGTTTATTAACTCACGTGAAGCTAAAGATTCACTATCACTTCCTAGAGCCTCTCCGTTTTGATCTATAATTGAGACATTTTCTTTAGTTAATTTAGCCACTGAAGAAGATATTAAATTTTTAATGCCATCAATTTGATTTGGGGAAAGATACATATTTGGTCTAATCTCAAGAACAGCAGAGGCTGTTGGTAAAACTTCTTTACTTACAAATACACTCTCTTCTGGTAAAGCTATATGAACAGATGCTTTAGATATAGGCTTAAGACTCTCAATAGTCCTGCTAAGTTCACCCTCAATAGCACGAGTTAATTTTACCTTTTGTTCAAATTCTGTAATTCCAAATGTTTGTTCATCAAAAATCTCAAAACCAACTTTGCTGTTTTTTGGAATTCCATTACTACTAAGCTCAATTCTTTGTTCATATACAACATCTTTTGGAACTAAAATGGTATCTTCTTTTGGAATCTTATATGCAATATTATTAGTTTTTAAGTGCTGAACAACAAGGGCATTATCACTAGGACTTAACCCTTCAAACAATACTGCATAATTTGAATTTACACTTCTTTCTTTTATAGAAAATACGATAAAAAAAGATAAAAATGCTATTACAGCGACTATACCACCTATTACTGCAATCTTTTGTCTTTTATTAAGCTTGTTATATAAATCTAGTAATTGTCTAAATAACTTATTAATATCCAATTATTTTTACCTTTTTACTTAAATTACCTTGTGTAAATACTTTGAGATAAGTTTTAATACCCTTTTATTTTGCTCTTTTGTACCAATAGTTATTCTAATTGCATTTAATCTATAAGATTTTAAATCCCTAATTATTACGCCATTTTTTAATAAATAATTTGTAAGAGCAGTAGAATCTAACATATCATCAAAAATAAATGTAATAAAATTTGTATAAGAATCTATAAATTTAATATTATTTTCCTTAGCAAATTCTTCATAAACTTCCATTTCTTTAAAATTATTTTTTAATGTTTTTTCTACAAATTTTTTATCTTTTATAGCTGTTAGTGCAGCTTTTAACGAAATATTTGTTATATTAAATGGAGGGCGAAGTTTTGAGAGTGTTTTAATAATGCTATCAGTTGCAATTCCATATCCAACTCTCATTCCACCAAGTGCATATAGCTTAGAAAATGTCCCTAAATAAACTACATTTTGATATTTTTCTATTAGCTCATTTGGAATAATTGCCTTTGATTTATCTTTATATTTAGCAAATTCATTATAAGCACAATCAAGGGCTACTATACAATCTTTTGAAACAGAATCTAAGATTTTATAAACCTCATCTTTACTTAAACAATCACCCAAAGGATTATTTGGTAAGCAAAGAAAAACCAATGATGGCTTAATAGTATTATATTCATTTATAAACTCATCCATGTTGTGGATTCCACTTTTTGTACGAATAATATTTGCTTCATTTTGTTTTGCATATATTTCATACATTGCAAAAGTAGTAGAACTCATTAAAATCTTAGTGTCTTTATTACAAATTGCTTTAATAATAATATCAATTATTTGGTCGCTTCCGCTACCAATGATAATATTACTAGGATAGATTCTATATTTTTTTGATAATGCTTCTTTTAGCTCAAATGCTGAATCATCTGGATATCTAAAGGCATTCTTAGCTTCTTTTTTAATAGCTTTTATAACACTTTTTGGAGTGCCTAATGGATTCTCATTGCTTGCTAGTTTAATTATATCATCTTCATAAATTCCATAATCTCTAACTACAAGCTCTATTGGCTTTCCTGCCTCATAACAAACTAATTTATCTAAATATTTTTTAAACCCCATCAATACTCCCAAAATATATTTAACAAATGAAAACAAATGAAATTATAAAAATAGATATAATTTTATCCAAAAATACTAAATACTAATTAAAATTTAGTGATTATAAATATTAAATTAAAGGCAAAATATGAGTATATTTAGAGAATATGATATTAGAGGGATTTATCAAAAAGATTTAAATAAAGAAATTGTCTTTAGCATAGGCAAAGCCCTAGCAAATGAAATTAAAAATAAAGGTGGCAAAAGCGTAGCAATAGGCTATGATGCAAGAGTCCATAGCCCAATATTATTTGAGTGGTTAAGTAACGGCATTGCAACAACTGATATAAAAATTTATGACTTAGGTATGATTCCAACACCTATTGCGTATTTTAGCTTGTATAGTAAAAATACTAGTATAGATTCTAGCATTATGATTACAGGCTCACATAATCCCCCAGAATACAATGGATTTAAAATCACTATACTAAAAGAGCCATTTTATGGAGAACAAATTAAAAATATAGGCAAAATGATAGAATCTAGCAACATTTGCTTTCAAAATACAAATCCAAAAATAAATAAAATAAACATATTAGGAGAGTATATTGACTTTTTAGTAGAACATTTCTCAAAACTAACAAATTTCAAATATAAAATTGCACTAGATTGCGGTAATGGTGTAGCAGGAGTTGCTATAAAAGAAGTCTTAGAAAGATTAAACATTTCTTATCTTCCTCTTTATTTTGAACCTGATGGAACATTCCCTAACCATCACCCAGACCCAAGTGAAGAAAAAAATCTGCTAGATTTAAAAAAGGCAATGAAGGAATCTAATATTAAATTAGGAATTGCCTTTGATGGTGATGCTGATAGGCTTGGCTTTGTGAGTGAAAATTATTCTTTTAAAGGTGATGAATTAGCAATTTTATTTGCTAAAAATATTTTAAAAAGTGGAATAAAGCCTGTTGTAATTGGTGAGGTTAAATGCTCATCAATAATGTATAGTGAAATTGAAAAGATAGGACAAGCAATTATGTATAAAACAGGTCATAGCAACCTAAAAGTAAAACTTAAAGAAACAAATGCTCATCTAGCAGCTGAAATGAGTGGGCATATATTCTTTAATGATAGATATTTTGGTTATGATGATGCTATATATTCATCATTTAGAGTGCTAGAGTTGTTTTTAGATAACAATATTAATGAAATAGAAGATTTTATTAAAAATTTACCACAAATGTATTCTACCGCAGAAGAAAAAATACAATCTAGTGAAGATATGAAGTTTAAAATGATAGAAAATCTAGCAAAAAAATTACAAAATCCCCCAACAGATTTTCCAAAAATAATTGATATTATAAATATCGATGGGATTAGAGTAGTTTTTAAGGATGGATGGGGATTAATAAGGGCTAGCAATACAACACCTGTGCTAGTTACTAGATTTGAAGCAAAAGATAGGGATACTGCTAATTATTACAAACAAAAATTATTAGAATTATTATAAGGATTAAAATGGATAGTATAACCATAAACAACCCTCTTGATATGCATATACATCTAAGAGAGGGTGAAATTTTAGAATCTGTGATTAATTATACTTCAAGTGCCTTTTGTGCTGCTCTTGCTATGCCAAATCTAAAGGAACCTATAATAAATACAAATATGGCACTGGAGTATAAAAATAAAATTTTAAAAGCAAATAAAAATAAATCTTTCACCCCTATAATGAGTCTTTATTTAACGCACAAACTTGATAAAAATGAATTACTTCTTGCAAAACAAAACAATATAAATATATTAAAACTATACCCAAAGGGTTCTACAACAGGAAGTGAAAATGGAGTTGATAATATATTAGATTCTAAAACATTAGAAATTTTTGAAATAGCACAAAATTTAGGATTTATACTATCAATTCATGGAGAAAGCAATGGATTCTGCATAGATAGAGAATTTGAATTTGGAGTAGTTTTTGAGAGAATTGCAAAATATTTTCCAAAACTAAAAATTATAATGGAGCATTTAAGTGATAGACGAAGTATTGATATATTAGAAAAATATGATAATCTATTTGCTACATTAACGCTTCATCATATTTGTTTTGACTTAAACTCTTTACTTGGGGGAAATTTAAATCCACATTATTTCTGTAAGCCCATAATAAAAACTCCAAAAGACAAAGAGGCTCTATTAAATCTAGCATTAAATGCACATAAAAAAGTTAGCTTTGGTTCAGATTCTGCACCTCATTTAAAATCATCTAAGTTAAATAATGGCTCTGCTGGAATCTTTAGTGCCCCAATATTATTATCTAAACTTTGTGAAATATTTGAAAAGCATAATAAATTAGAAAATCTACAAAGCTTTATTAGTGATAATGCCTTTAAAAATTATGCTTTAAAAAATTTACCTAATAAAAAAGTTACACTAATAAAAAAAGATTCTAGTGCTATAAATGAGGTATTTATAGAAAGTGAATATATTACTGTTTTATTTGGTGGAGAAGCATTAAAATGGCAGATAGAATAGATATGCAAAAATATACTAATTAATTGATTTTTACATACAAAACTTAAATAAGATTTATTTTACTTCCTAATTTTACAATTAAAAACTTTTAGTAACATTTAAAATTCTATTTTTACATAGAAAATATATTGTTTTGTTTTAAATTATTTATAATGTATTGTTGCATTGAAAATACAAAGAAATAATAGGATTTTACTAAAATTTTATGAAATCTTGTGGATTATGATAAATATCCTAAACTACATAAAATTTTTAAAATATTTATACAATATCTATTAATGCTTTAAAAATAGCAATGCAAAAACTAAGGAGAATAAATGAATAAAGGAAAAAAATTTAGAGAGGCTTTGAAGGAAAACTCTCCTCTTATTATTGTAGGAGCTGTTAATGCATATAGTGCATTACAGGCTAGTAAAATAGGACATAAGGCTCTTTATCTTTCAGGAAGTGGCGTTGCAAGTGTGAGTTATGGTTTACCTGACCTTGGTATAATAGGCTTGGAAGATGTATGTATTGATGTAAGACGCATAACTTCACGTGTTGATACTCCCTTACTAGTTGATGCAGATACAGGCTTTGGAGGTGCTTTTAACATAGCAAGAACTATTAAAGAGCTGATTCGTGCAGGTGCAGCTGCAACACATATAGAAGATCAAGTATCACAAAAAAGATGTGGGCATCGACCTAATAAAGAGCTTGTTAGCACTGAAGAAATGTGTGATAGAATAAAGGCTGCAATGGATGCAAAGATTGATAATGATTTTGTAGTAATGGCAAGAACTGATGCTCACGCCATAGAAGGACAACAAAGAGCTATTGAAAGAGCTTTAGCTTATGTAGAAGTTGGTGCTGAAATGATTTTTGCTGAAGCCATTCACACTTTAGAAGAGTATGCTGAATTTACAAAAACTATCAAAGTGCCTGTGCTAGCTAATATAACAGAGTTTGGTAAAACACCTTATTTTAATATTAAAGAGCTAAAAGAAGTAGGGGTTTCTATGGTGCTTTATCCACTTTCTGCAAATAGGGCAATGAATAAAGCTGCTACTTTAGTTTATGAAAGCATACTTAAAAATGGGCATCAAAAAGATGTTTTAGAACTTATGCAAACACGTGAAGAGCTTTATGAAATGCTAGATTATTATACTTATGAAAATAAACTTGATGAGCTTTTTAAAGGAGGAAAAAATGAGCTTAAATGAAGCAAAGAAAAAAGTGGGGGGTTTAGCTGGAATAATTGCAGGAGAGAGTGCAATTTGTACTTGTGGTCTTGGAAATGGACTTAATTATTATGGTTATAGTATTGAGGATTTGGCAAAAAATGCTGAATTTGAAGAAGTTGCTTATTTATTACAATTTGGGAAACTGCCCAAATCCAAAGATTTAGAAGAATATAAAGAAAAAATACGCTCTCAAAGAGTTTTAAGTAATGAATTAAAAGCAATCTTAAGGGCAATTCCAAAAGATGTTCATCCTATGAATCTTATGCAAAGTGCTGTGGCGGCTATTGGTGCTTTAGAGGGAGAAAAAGAAGATTTTAGCAATCAAGATGAAAAAATAATAAAACTTTTAGGAGTTTTACCTTCGATACTTTGCTATTGGCATCATTATGCAAATTTTGGTAAAGAAATTGACTTTGATTCAAACCAAGATAGCATAAGTGGGTATTTTTTAGAAAAACTTTTAGGAAAAAAGCCAAAAGAAGATTTTATTAAAGCAATGCATTGTTCTCTTATACTTTATGCTGAACACGAATTTAATGCTTCAACCTTCACAGCTCGTGTTTGTGCTTCTACAAGAAGTGATATTTTTTCTGCTGTGACTGCAGCTATTGGTGCTTTAAGAGGACCTTTACATGGTGGAGCAAATGAAGCAGCAATGTATTTAATAGAAAGTTTTAATAGTGTAGAAGAGGCTATTAAAGGTGTAAATGAAAAATTAGCAAACAAAGAGCTTTTAATGGGTTTTGGGCATAGAATTTATGGAGCAGGAGGGGACCCTAGAAATGCTTTAATAAAAGAGTGGAGCAAATACTTAGGTGGAGATACTTTACTTTTCAAAGTAAGTGAGGCAATTGAAAATTTAATGAAAGAGAAAAAGCCAAATCTACCACCAAATGCAGACTTTTATAGTGCTTCAGCTTATCACTTTATGGGTATTAAAACAGAATATTTCACACCTATTTTTATTATGAGCAGAGTAAGTGGATGGTGCGCACATATAAAAGAACAAAGAGCTAATAATAAAATTATTCGTCCAAGCAGTGAATATACAGGACCAGAGCCAAGAGAATTTATAACAATTGA
This sequence comes from Helicobacter sp. MIT 14-3879, assembly GCF_003364125.1. Lineage (NCBI taxonomy): Bacteria > Pseudomonadati > Campylobacterota > Epsilonproteobacteria > Campylobacterales > Helicobacteraceae > Helicobacter > Helicobacter sp. MIT 14-3879. The sequence goes on along the minus strand of NZ_NXLP01000011.1, from coordinate 17,099 downwards.
TAAAAGATAAGGAGATATAATGAATAATATGGGAATTTTAGAAGCAAAAAGACCAGAATTCGATGAGTTACTAACTAAAATAGCAAAATATGTTGATGAATATGAAGTTAAAAGTGAGCTTGCTTTAGAAACAGCTAGATATTGTTTAATGGATACTCTAGGTTGTGGACTTTTAGCTTTAAAATATCCTGCTTGCACAAAACTATTAGGACCAAGTGTTGAGGGAGCTGAATTTAGACCATTAGGGGCGAAAATTCCAGGAACTTCTTATCAGCTTGAGCCTATAAGGGCTGCTTTTAATGTAGGAGCTATGGTTAGATGGCTTGATTTTAATGACACTTGGCTTGCAGCTGAATGGGGACATCCGAGTGATAATTTAGGGGCTATTTGGGCAATTGCTGATTATATCAGTCGTAAAAATATAAGTGAAAATAAAGAACCTTTGAAAGTGGCTTGTGTACTTAAAGCTATGATTAAAGCTCACGAAATTCAAGGTATTTTAGCACTTGAAAATTGCTTTAATAAAGTAGGGATGGACCATGTTTTGCTTGTGCGTATAGCTTCTGCTGCAGTTACAGCTAAACTTTTAGATTGTTCTTTTGAAGAGATTAGAAATGCTATATCGCACGCTTTTATTGATGGAGGTTCTTTAAGAGCTTATCGTCACGCTCCAAATACAGGTTCAAGAAAAAGTTGGGCAGCAGGAGATGCCTCAAGCAGAGGTGTAGATTTAGCTCTAAAAGCACAAAGTGGTGAAATGGGTTATCCTTCAGCTTTAAGTGCAAGTTTTTGGGGATATGAAGATGTAAAAATGAAAGGACAAAAACTTAGCATTCCTCAAGAATTTGGCACTTATGTAATGGAAAATATTTTATTTAAAATTTCTTTTCCAGCTGAATTTCACGCACAAACTGCTGTTGAGGCAGCTTTAAAACTCCATAATGAAGTTAAAGACCGCCTTGATGAAATTGAAAAAATCATCATTACTACTCAAGAATCAGGGCACAGAATTATTAACAAAACAGGAGAACTAGCTAATCCAGCTGATAGAGACCACTGCATTCAATATATGGTTGCTGTGCCTTTGATTTTTGGAAGGCTTATTGCTGATGATTATGAAGATAATATAGCAAATGATAAAAGAATTGATACTTTGCGTGAAAAAATGTTAGTTGAGGTTGATGATAGATATACTAAAGAATATTTAGAAAGTGATAAAAGGAGCATAGCAAATGCAGTTCAGGTTTTCTTTAAAAATGGTTCAAAAACACAAAAAGTTGAAATAGAATACCCTGTTGGGCATAAAAGAAGGAGAAATGAAGGCATTCCTTTACTTTTATCAAAATTTAAATCTAATCTAGCAGTAAAATTTGACACTAAAAAAGTAACTTTAATTGAAAAAATTTGTAGCAACCAAAAAGCTTTAGAAAAAATGAATTTTAATGAATTTAGTGATTTATTTTGGCTAGGATAATATAATTAAAATTTGCTTTTAGAAATACAAATAAATCCAATGTATAAAAATAATTTTTAGCTCCTTTATATGGATAATTAAAGCAGATTCTAGAAACCATAGATATAATAAAACTATATAAATTTAAAATTTATATAGTTGATAATCTAAAAAGAATTCTTACAATCTTTTATATTAAAATAATTAATATTACTGCTAATAATTAACATTTAAGAAAATTTCTTAGAAAACAATAGAATCTTTATATCAAATATTAATTTTTAAAAATATCTAGTTATATTTAAAGTTGTTAATTTAAAGAAATAAAGATAACAATGAAACAAAAATAACACAATATAGTAGAATTGCTTTTAATAAACACTATTTTTATAGAGCTTATAAAACAAGATTTAATTTAAATATATGTATTACTTTAAACATAAAGGCTATACATAAGGAGAATAATAATGTTTGAATTTTATATTAGGCGATTTTTTGTAAAAATATTATGCTGGTTTATTCCAACAAAAAAGCTAAGATTAAAGCTTAATGCCTATTTTGGTTTTGGAAATAAAAAAGTATTATTAGATGAAATAGATTCTAATATCCCTATAAAAGATAAAATAAACAAAATCAATCCTCTTAGTTTTTTATCTAGTTATAAAGAAAAATTAAATCCAATGCCACTAAAAGAGATAATATCACTAAGCAATTCTACCCCCCCCACCTTATAACTTCTACTAAAATATATGCTTCTCCTATTTTAGATATTAGCTTATTAAAAAAGTTAGCATTAACCGCACATACAAAAGTATCTCATAAAGGATATTTTGACCTTGATATAAACGCTAAATCTCCAAAATCACAGCTAAATCCTTGGGCATATATTAGAGTAAAAAATGAAGCTCATACGCTTAGAGCCTCACTTTACTCTATCCTACCTGCTTTGCAAAGAGGTGTAATTGGTTATAATGATTGCATAGATGGGAGTGAAGAAATAATACTTGAGTTTTGTAAAACCTTCCCTAGCTTTATCCCCATAAAATACCCATATAATGTAGATATTTATAACCCAAAAAATAAAGAAAATAAATTATATGCTTATTATAACTATATATTAAGTGTAATTCCAAAAGGAGAGTGGCTAATAAAAATTGATGTAGATAATATTTATTTTGCTGATAAATTATATAAGAGTTTTTACCTCCCTAAAAAAGCATGGGATATAGTATTTTTACATTTTTTAAATGTTTATTATGATGGAGATGATATTGTAATTAATAAAAAAACTACAAATTCCAACATACAAGGAGACCATTTTTTATGCAAAAATATTAATCTATATTTTAAAGAGGCTAAAGAGGCTTGGAATGGGCTTGATAATAAAATTGGATATTTTGAAACTGCAAAACCACACACAAATAATGCAATATATTCTGAATTAAATAATCTACATTTTCCATATCAAAAGGATTTTAGGAAAATCAAAGTAAAAGAGTTTGAGTGGATTAAATTAAAAGATTGGGAAAGTAATGATATAGGCAGTATTATAGATAAAAATATTTTAAAATCTAGAATTATTTTAGAGTTATGTAAAGAATTTGAATAATATTTTAAATTAAAAAGCTATGGCGGACAGGGAGGGATTCGAACCCTCGGTAATCTTACGACTACGCATCCTTAGCAGGGATGTGGTTTAAGCCAACTCACCCACCGGTCCAAAAAATTAAAGTTATGCAAAAAACAAAGCAATCTTTTTAAAAATAAAATTCTATCAAAATAAAATATTAAATAAAATAGTATTTTGTAAAAAATATACATTTAAGCTTATAAAAAATTAATTTATTTTATTTTTGGATTTATTTAATATTTTTTAAAGTATGATAATTTAAATTTTTACAAAAAAGGTGGTTAATATGGAATTCATAGATGATATAAAGAGTAAGGCAAGAAAATACCTAAAAACGATAGTCTTGCCAGAAACAAATGATATAAGAGTGATAGAAGCAGCTAGTAAAGTATTAAATGAAGGTTTTGCTAAAATCATTCTTTTAGGAGATAAAGATAAAATACATAGCCAATCTAGAGGCTTTGATATAAGCAAAGCAGAGATAATAAATCCACAAAATAGCCAACTATGCGAAAAGTATGTAGATATGCTAGTAGAATTAAGGGCACATAAAGGTATGACTAAAGAAAAAGCTCTAGATTTATTACTAAATGACCCTCTTTATTTTGGTGCGGCTTTAGTAAAAGATAATCAAGCCGATGGAATGGTAGCTGGCTCTATAAGTCCAACAGCAAATGTCCTTCGTGCGGCAATTCAAATTGTAGGAACAAAAAAGAATGCTAAGGTAGTATCAACATTTATGCTAATGGTGCTAAAAGATACTCATCTAGGATTCCAACACGAAAATGGTGGAATCTTTGGTTTTGCAGATTGTGCATTAATTCAAGATCCAAGCGAAGAAGAATTAGCACAAATTGCTATATCAAGTGCAGAAACTTTTACACAGCTAACAGGTGGAATTCCGCAAGTAGCTTTATTAAGCCATTCTACTTATGGTAGTGCAAAACATGCTAAAATCGATAAAGTTTGCAAGGCATTAAACATAGCAAAAGAATTAAATCCTAATCTATTGATTGATGGTGAATTGCAATTAGATGCAGCAATAGTTCCTAGTGTAGGAAAAGCAAAAGCACCAGATTCTAAGATTGCAGGAAATGCCAATGTGTTGGTATTTCCAGATATTGACTCAGGGAATATAGGTTATAAATTAGTGCAAAGGCTTGCAAAAGCAGATGCCTATGGACCTATGACACAAGGGCTTGCACAGCCTATTAATGACTTAAGTAGAGGTTGTAGTGCAGATGATATAGTAGGGACAATAGCTATTAGTGCTCTTCAAGCAACAGAATAAAAGGAGAAAAAATGAATATATTAGTAATAAACTGTGGAAGCTCATCATTAAAATATCAATTAATCAATATAAATTCAGAAGAAGTATTAGCCCAAGGAATATGCGATAGAATCTATCTTGAAGGAAGTATATTAAAACATAAAGCTAAAGATAAAAAAATAGAAAAACAAGTTCCTATGCCAGACCACAAAAGTGCTATTGGATATGTCTTTGAAATATTAACTGATGGTGAGTATGGAGCTATTAAATCACTTGATGAAATTAAAGCAATAGGGCATAGAGCAGTTCATGGAGGAGAGTATTTTAGATCTTCCGTATTGGCAGATGATAATGTAATTGAAACGATGAGAGAATGTAGTGACTTAGCACCACTACACAATCCAGCTAATATTACTGGGCTTATAGCTTGTAAAGAGCTAATGCCAGATACCCCTATGGTATGTGTATTTGATACTGCATTCCATGCAACAATTGAGCCAGTGGCTTATCTATATGCTACCCCTTATGAGTGGTATGAAAAATATAAAGTTAGAAAATATGGCTTCCATGGGACAAGCCACTACTATGTGAGTCGCAAGACTGCAGAATTCCTAGGACTTGATATAAACAACTCTAAAATTATTACTTGTCATTTAGGTAATGGCTCATCAATTTGTGCGGTAAAAAATGGTAAAAGCATAGATACAAGTATGGGATTATCGCCACTAGAGGGTATTGCTATGGGAACTAGAAGCGGGGATTTAGACCCTGCAGTTTTACAACACATTGCAAAAAAAGAGAATCTAAATATTGATGAGGTTTTAAATATATTAAATAAAAAAAGCGGGGTTTTGGGTATATCAAAACTCTCTAGTGATTTTAGAGATTTGCTAAAAGCAGAAAATGAAGGGAATGAGTTAGCAAAAATAGCAAGGAGAGTATTTGCATATCGTGTTGCAAAATATATAGGCTCTTATGTAGTAGCTATGAATGGCGTAGATGCAATAGCATTTTGTGCTGGTATTGGTGAAAACGCAGTTTATATAAGAGGGATGATAGTTGAACATTTAGAGTTTTTAGGAGTGAAACTAGATAAAGATATAAATATCAACACCATTGGAAAAGCAGCCATAATATCTACACAGGATTCTAAGGTAAAAATATGTGTTATGCCTACAAATGAAGAGCTTGTAATAGCACAAGATACATTTAATATAGTATCAAAACTATAATCTTTTTAGTAAATCTTTTAAGATTTACTAAAAGCTCTAAAACAATATTGTTTATTACTATTTATTTTGCACTGCTTTATTCCACACTGCCCAAGGGGCATTTCCACTTAGATACATATCACATAGTTCATTTTTATCTTTCAATGTATCCATACACTTCCAAAATCCATAATGATGGTATGAAAATAATTCTCCATCTTTTGCAAGATTAGTTAATGGCTCTTGTTCAAATACACAATCATCTCCAAATATATAATCAAATATTTTTGGCTCACATACAAAGAATCCTCCATTAACCCAACCCATATTATATTTACTTGCATCACCTTTGGGCTTTTCTGTAAAACTTATAATTCTATTATTATCATCAATATTTAATGCACCAAATTTACCTTCAGGCTGGATTGCAGTCATTGTTATTGATTTTTTATGAGATTTATGAAAATCTAGCAATTTTTTTATATCAATATTTGCTACTCCATCGCCATAAGTAAGCATAAAAGTTTCATTACAAACATAATCTTTAGCGAGTTTTATCCTACCACCTGTCATAGAATCTTGCCCTGTATAAAGCATAGTAACACGCCAAGGTTCAGCTTTCATCTTATGAATTTCTAAGGAATTATCTCTCATATCAATTGTAATATCACTATATCTCGTATAATAATTGATAAAATAATCTTTAATATAATGCCCCTTATAGCCTGTCAAAATAATAAATTCATTAAATCCATAAAAACTATAAATCTTCATTATATGCCACAATATTGGTCTCCCACCAATCTCAACCATAGGTTTTGGCTTTAACTCTGTCTCTTCTGATAGTCTAGTGCCAAAGCCACCTGCAAGGATTAAAACCTTCATCTAAATCCTTAAATAATGATATTAAAAGTCTATATTCTAATTTTAGTAATTTTAAATTTTGCTTAAAGGCTCTATGCTTTGTTTAAGCTAAAAATATTTGTAAAATTTACTTGATTTAAGCACAATTATAAATTAAATATTATTACAAGGGAAATAAATGAAAATAGTTATCAAAGTTTTTTTACTTATACTTATAATTAGCCATAGTGTGCAAGCTTCTAAACTTAAATACCGCCCACAAAATAAAAAAGAATTAATAATGCTTGTTAATAATGAGAGTATAAAAATTAAATGAAATTGATACTTCAAAAATTACTGATATGAGCTATTTATTTAAAGATTCAAAGAGGAGAGATTTTAGCGGGATAGATAAATGGAATGTAAATAATGTTAAAGATATGAGCTATATGTTTTATTGGGCAAACTTCTTTAATAAAAGTATAAGTTTTAACCAACCCTTAGATTCTTGGGATGTTAGTAATGTAGAAAATATGCAAGGTATGTTTTTAGGAGCAAAATCCTTTAATCAGCCTTTAGATTCTTGGGATGTTAGTAATGTAAGAGATATGGAGTGGATGTTTGTGGAAGCAAAGTCCTTTAATCAGCCCTTAAATGCTTGGGATGTTAGTAATGTAGAAAATATGAGCGATATGTTTAGTTATGCAAAATCCTTTAATCAAAATCTAAATATTTGGAATGTGAGCAAGGTTAGAAGTATGAACCGTATGTTTTTTATGGCAGAATCTTTTAATCAACCACTAAACTCGTGGAATGTAAGTAATGTTAAAAATATGAAAAATATGTTTGATAATTCTCCAATGCAAAATAATCCACCAATTTGGTATAAATAAGTAAATATACTTAATATATGCTTTAAAAAGAGAGTTAAATTCTTCTAAAAGAGAACTTAGTTCTATTTTTATTTTGACAAAATAATTAAATACTATCTCATAGCATCTAATTTTTTATTCAGGGTTAATATCTCTTGACCTATTGAATTTATCCTTTCAAATCTTTCTTTTGCATCTTTTTTAAAATCAAGCGGAATCTCAATATCATATAAATCGTCTATATCAATACTCTTTTTTTCACTCTGTATATAAAGCTCACTTAAAATTTTATGTGCTTTATTGGAAAATAAAAAGCAATAAAGTCCAAAGGCATCATCTTTATTTTTTGTGCGTATTATTATAATGCCTGTATTTGCCACCATAAGAGATTTACTCTCATTTACAATTGTAATTTTTGGATTAATGCCACGAAGCGATAAAAGAATATCATAAGGAAGTAATTTATTTTTTTCAATCTTTTCTTTATCACCAATATGTTCTTCTATACTACTTTCATCAATAAAACCATATTCATTAAAGTTAATTATCCCTACATTTTTGTATTTCTGTGCTTTAGATGACTTTAAATCATAGATTCTCTGCCCTCGTATAATATCTGCATTAATACTTCTTATAGTTTGAATAGGATTTGCAATATCTTTCTTTTTTAAGTAGCTTTGTGCTCGTAAATCATCTATATTTATATCTTTCATCTTGGTAAATTTAGAGTATTTAGTATCTTTTTTCTCTCTTAAAATCTCTAAAATCTTATCTGTTTTTATTAAACGATTATATTTACCCTCTTTTTTGTAAAAACTAGAAGCATCAATATGTAGGATTCCATCATTATTTTTTGATATAACCATAATTGAAAAATCCGCACTATTATGAGGAAATATATTATTAGGTAGCTCTATTATTGCTTCAATTAGCCTCTCTAGGCATAGTTTTTCTTTAAACTTCTCCTCAACTGAAGTTTTTTTAAGAAGCTGATTTCTTATGATAAATACACCCTTATCTTTTAAATAAGAAATTCCATTAATTATAAAGCTAAGCTCTGGGACGCTCTTTGTAATAAGCCCATATTTTGCAAATCTTTCATTTTTCTTTAAATCTAATATGCCTATATAAACATCTATTGGAGGATTACACATAATTTTATTAAACTTTTTATTTAAAGGGAAAATTTGATTTTTTAGAATATTATTAACAAATAAATTGCTGGAATCTATATTTAACGTTTTTAATATTAACTTTGCCACCTTATCTAAACTAGAATCTAGCTCTTCTCCAAAAATGCTAAATTTCTTTTTAGTCCTAGCTAACTCTAAGAATAAACTGCCTATTCCATAACACGGATTATAAATCTCATCACCATCTTGTAATTCTAATATATCAACAACAAGTTTATTTATCTCCATTGGTGTTGAATAAGAATATAATTTATTTATTGTCTTTTTTTGTGTGATTGTATTTATTAAAATCTCTATTTGTTCACTTGTTGGCTCTACCTCATTAATTGTTCTTAATATTTTTATTATATTCATATTTGGACTTGGCTTTACATATAAATCTCCAAGTAAATTTTTCATAGTCAAATCAAAATCATCAAATACAGCTTTTCTCTTCTTTGCTTTATCTAATAGAATCTTAATTTCATTTGGAGCATAAATTCTAAGAGCTATTATTCCTAATAATATACATATAGTATCTATTATATCGGAATGATATCTCTTTAAATATCCAAAAATAAGTAACATCTGTTGCATTATATGTCCTAAAATGATTAATATTTGATATTATATAATTTTTATCTTAAAATTGCTAAACACATATCAAAATTAAATTTAAATGTAAAATATTATTTTAGGAAATAAAATGGATAACAAAATAAAATCTATATTACAAAAAATTACTAAAAATGAAAGTTTTTTAAGCTATGAGGTAGTCCCACAAAAAAGTTTTAGCCTAAACAAAACCCTAGAATCTATCAAAAAAAGCAAGCTAAATGAAATATTTGATTGCTATATTTGCACAGATTCCCCGCTTGCTAGACTAAAACATAGCTCCATTCTAGCAAGCATAAAAATACAAAACTACCTAAATAAGCCAACGATTTGCACAATTAGTACTAGAGATAAAAACTCAATTGCGTTGCAGGGTGAAATAATGGGATTAAATGAATTTAATATTAGAATCTTTCTTGCACTTAGTGGAGATCCAATAAAACTAGGAGACCAACCACAAGCAAAAGCGGTGTTTGAATCTAACAGCTGTATAATTTTTGATATTATTAATAATCTTAATCAAAACAAAGATTTACAAAATAAAAGCCTAATTGATAGTGGGAAAAAAATATATCATCTTGGTGTGATAAACTCCTATGCTAATAATATGGAAAATATTTATAAAAAAATGTATAAAAAAATACAAAAAGGGGCTATAGCTCTAATCACTCAACCCGTTTATAGTATAGATAATATAAAAGAATTGCTTTATATGATAGATAAAATCAATAAAGAACTTAAAGTGCAAACTAGCATAATATTTGGATATTATCCTATATCTAGCTTAAAAACTGCGTTATTTTTATACAACAAACTACCGGGTTGCTATATACCTGATATATGGATAAATGAATTAAAAAGTGCAGGAGATAATGAAGAAAGAGTTGGAATAGAACTTAGCAAAAATTTATATAAAGAAATAAATAATATCTATCCTAAAATCCACTTTATGTGTGCTAACAAAATAAGTTTAGCAGAATCTATTTTATTAAATTAAATCCTAATATTAATTACACCTCTTTTATACATCTTTTAAACTATTAAGATTTAAATAACTTAAATTAAGTTATTTAATCTCAAACTCTCTAAGAAATCCTCATCATCATTAGCAGAATTTTCATTTTTTACACCATTTAAAGAAGTGTTAGATGTTTTAGATTCCTTAACTTTAGTTTGTTCTAAATCTTCTTCTGCTTTCTTAGCATCATCTTTTAATTTTAACTCAAGAGAATATTTTATTACCCTATTTCTACCACTCTCTTTTGCTTCATAAAGTGCTAAGTCTGCTTGTTTAATACAATCCCAAACATTTTTAGAAAAATCTGGCATACAAGATACACCAATACTTACAGATTTATTAAAATCAAGCTCCATAAGAGAACATTTTTTAGCCATAGCAAAAGCACTTCTTATTCTTTCAGCTACTTTATTTGTCTCATTTATATCATAACCCTCCAATATAACTACAAACTCTTCCCCACCATATCTAATAATCTTATCTTTATCTTTTATGATATTTCTTATAGTTTCAGTTAATAGCACAATCCCTGCGTCACCAACAGCATGTCCATAGCTATCATTAATCCTTTTAAAATGGTCTATATCTAACATCAATATCCCAAAGCTTATATACTTTTCAAGCTGTGCTTCAACTTCTGTGGCGTACTTTTCAAGATAGAATCTATTATAAACTTTAGTAAGGGGGTCTGTATAAGAAGACTCTTCAATCTCTTTTAAAAGTAATATATTATTAATTATTGGTTTTGCTTCACGCATATAGTTATAGATTCTAGTAATACTCTTTTCTTTTTCTAACAACTCCTTTTTAGAACTTAGAGCTATAGAATAATAAAGCATAACATTCTTAGAAATAATAATTCTTAAGTCAATTACATTTAAGTCACCAATAGAAGTTGATATAAAAATACTTCCATTATCATCATTAAAAATAATATTAGGATTTGGGTCATCTAGCCGTTTTTCTATACTTTTTATTTCACCAGCAATAACTCTCATTTCTGTATTATTTTCTATTTTATATCCGCTTGCAATTTTCCCATTAACAATTTCAGCAAAAAATAAATTCTTATATTTAATATATCTAAAAATAATTGCTTGCAACTCTTTATATACTTCTTTAGTTTGATAGAATCTGCCTATCTTATTTTTAAAAATAAATAGATTAGTAACTTCAGAAATAACCTCAACAAGCCTTGTTAGAGGATTCCTATTATAAAGTGCTTTATTATAAAAAAAGATAGATGAAACCTTTGTATCAATAATTGCAATATTTTTATCCAAAGACTCTAATAATCTATTCGTTAATTTAGAAATATCATTAGAAATTCCAACCCCTGTATCCTTAACTCTTAGAGAAAAGTCTCCATTTATAGCACCCTGAATTGCAGTCTTAACGCTAGTAACTAACTTAGTAAATGAATTGATACTAAACATAGTCATAATCATTAATATAAAAGCAGAAACTAAAACAATCCCTATAAATTCAGCATGCATAGAATCATAAATTCCTTGTATGTTATCAGTTAATAACATCTCTATATTCACACTTCCAGCAACTTCTCCTGTCTTAATACTACTATGACATAGAGCACATTTATCAGTAGCTATTATAGGGACAGAAACTCTAGCAATATGCTCATTTATCCCATCTACTTTTCTAATTTCAACTTCTCTTGGGCTTTTTGAAATATATACCTTTCTTTCAACTAAATCACGAAGTGAGCTTTTAGATTTATTAAGTTCTTTGCTTAAATTATCATTTCTGCTAATCCACAAGTCTCTTACATTATTTTGGCTTTTAATTGTATTTATAATCTCATAAGTATGAGAATCTACCCCAATACCAGTTATACTAGCAATATCAAAAGCTGTTTTAGAAGTGCTTGATAACTGTGTTGATATTAAATCAATTGCCTTATTTTTAATATATAAATCTGTCTTGTATAACAAAAATATACTAGTTAGACCTATAATAACAATAGATAATATAATAATTTTTAATCGTAAAAAAAACATTTTTTCTCCTATTCAACGGTAACACTCTTTGCTAAATTTCTAGGCATATCAACATCATTACCTAACCTTATAGCAACCTCTAAAGCTAGAATCTGCAAAATAACCATCATAGAAAAAAACTCTTCCATGTAGCTATTAAAGTTATCAATTAAAACCATATCATCAGCTAATTCTATAACTTCACTGCTTATTACACAAATTGTAGCGTCTCTCGTGCTTAATTCTTCTGTGTTATTTTTAATCTTATCATATAATATTTTTTTTGGCATAAGGCTTATTGTAAAAAGCTCACTATCAGCTAATGCTATTGGTCCGTGTTTCATTTCACCACCAGGATAACCCTCTGCATGAAGATAGCTAACTTCCTTTAATTTCAAAGCACCTTCTAAAGCTAGAGGATAAAAAATATCCCTCCCAATAAAAAAGAATCCATGTCCATGTAAATATCTCTTAGAAAGTTTTTTTAGTCTATCGTGAATTTTTGGGCTTATTTTGGTAGCATTGATTGAATTTCTCATATCAACAATATGTCTTTTAACTTCATCTTGTGAAATAGTTTTTTTATTAATGGCAATATAGATTCCAAACATCCAAAGCAACATTACTTGCGTAGCAAATGCCTTTGTAGATGCTACTCCTCTTTCTATTCCAGCACGAGTAAGAAGGCTATATTTTGCTTCTCTAACAATAGAACTATCCTCAATATTGCAAATTGCAAGGGTTTTTAGATTATGCCTATTTGCTAGTTTTAATGCTTCTAGCGTATCTGCTGTCTCACCACTTTGAGAGATAACCACAAAAAGCTCATCTTTTTGCATTACAGGATTAGAGTATCTAAACTCACTTGCTATAACTACATTTGTTTTAATTTTTACTTCTCTTTCAAAAAGATATTTTGCACTCAAAGAAGCATTATGGCTTGTACCACAAGCACATAATGTGATTAAATTAATACCATCTAAAAAATCTTCTGGCAATTCTAATCTTATATCATCATCAAAGATTCTTCCTGCTATGGTATCTTGTAAAACTTTATGTTGCTCATAAATTTCTTTTTCCATAAAATACCTATAACCATCTTTTTGAGATAGCAATTTAGTATTAGTTATAGGTTGAATATTTTTTAAACTCTTAAAGTTATTTATATCTATGTAGCCAACATCATTATCTTCAAGATAGCAAACCTCATTTACAATGCCAATTAAAGGTGTAGATGAAGAGGCAAAATATATACCAGCTCCATCACTACCTATTAGCAATGGAGAAGAATTCTTAGCATAGAAAATTTTTTCTTTATCCTTTTTTGTTATTAGCAAAATTGCATAAGAGCCTTTGATTACTTCAATAGTCTTTTTAAAAGCACTAAAAACATCTTTGGTGCTTAATAAAATATCTTCAAATAAATGCACTACTACTTCAGTATCTGTTTGACTTAAAAATATATGACCTTTTTTTTCTAAATCCTGCTTTATTTCTATATAATTTTCAATTATTCCATTATGAACTATGGTGCTAAATTCTGCACTAATTGGGTGAGAATTTACTTCAGAAACTTTCCCGTGAGTTGCCCATCTAGTATGTCCTATTGCTACGCCAAAACCACTTGAGCTAAAATCTTTGCATTTACTTTCTAAATTTTTTAATTTTCCTGTGGTTTTAAAAATAGTTAATCCATCATTATTTAAAACTGCCATTCCAGCACTATCATAACCTCTATATTCAAGCTCTCTTAATCCATCAATTATTATTTGTTTTTTTTCTTTATTCCCAATATAGCCTATAATGCCACACATACACACTCCATACATTTTTAAGTAATTTTTGAGTAAAATGTAGAATTCTACCTAATTAAAGATTATTTTTACTTTATGGATTGCTTATGAGCTATTTAAATATAATAATTTTATTTTCATTAATAATATATGGATTAAATGGCAGTGAGAACTCACAATCAATAGAAGCTATAAATTATACAAAAAAGCAAGATTGCTCCAAAATAACCTTTAGAGAATCTTCTAAAAATTCTAAAACGAAAGATTCTGCAACACAAGATGAAATAAAGGATTATGAATTCCCATATTATCATAATTTAGATACTGCAAATAGCTTTATTAAAAGATTTTCTTTACATAATGAAAACTATTTTCTTCCTATTTATTATCAAAGCACAGCTCCAAGCCCATATAAAAAATATGAAATAAAACTTCAATTTAGTGCAAAAGCAAATATTTTTCAAAATATCTCTTGGGGGCTTGGAGCATTTTTTGCCTATACACAAAAGTCTTTCTTTCAAATATACTCACCAAAGCTATCAAGCCCCTTTAGAAATAATGATTATATTCCTGAATTAATCATATATAAAACATTAGATACTCCCTTTCTTGGCGGAAAATTGTATAATATTAGATTTGGATTTAAACATATCTCTAATGGAGAAGAAAATGTTACTATATCACGCGGAGTAGATTTAATACTAGCAGAAATTATGTATAAAATAGAAAATTTTAGATTAAAGCTAAAAGCTTGGGCATATATAAGAAAAGATCCAAAAAACATTGATAAATATTTAGGATATAGTGATTTAATCTTAGAATATGATTTCTTATCTCGAAATAACCTTAAACTTACTATATCAAATCTATTTCATAATTATGCAAAATACAAAGGCAATGTATTGCTAGAATATAAATTTAATTTAGAAAATTTTGCGATATATGCACAATATTTCTATGGCTATGGAGATAATATATTTGAATATAATTTTAAAAAAAATGGCATTGGTATAGGGATTGCCATAGCTACATTTTAGGATATAGAAATGAATTTTAGTTTTGAAAATTTAATTGCGTTTAACTTTACAAATCTTAACGAAAAACAAAAATTAGAGATTTTAGAGATGAGGAATAATAAGAATATTAGGAAGTTTATGTCCATAAATAGAGAAATTACCAAAGAAGAGCATTTTAAATTCATAGAAAATCTTAAAAGAGATAAGAATAAAGCATATTTTGCCATACAGGAACAAAGTATTCAAAATAAAAATTTAAAAAATAAAGAAGATTGCTTTATTGGTGTAGTTTGTTTTAATAATATTGATTTTTACAATAAAAATGCCATATTTGGAATCTACTCAAACCCAAATGAAAAAAATGGAGATAAATTAATGAATATCCTAAAATATATAGCATTTAAGGAATTAAATCTTCATATATTATTTGCTAAAGTGCTAAGCACAAATAAAAGGGCATTAAGATTTTATCAAAAACATAGTTTTATGCAATATGGGATTTTTCCTGAAGCAATCAAAAGAAATAAAGTCTTTATTGATATTATCATTCTAGCATTAAGGAAGTAATATTGGGCATATTTATAGTTGCAGAATTAAGTGCAAATCATAATCAAAACTTATCATTAGCAAAAGAGAGTATATATGCAATAAAAGAATGCGGGGCTGATGCTATTAAATTACAAACTTATACACCTGATAGCCTTACATTAGAGTGCAGAAGTGATATTTTTAAAATCAATTCAAATACTATATGGGACAATAAATATCTTTATGATTTATATAAAGAAGCATATATGCCATTAGAATGGAATTATGAACTTTTTAGTATAGCTAGAAAAATTGGCTTGTTTTGTTTTAGCTCTGCATTTGATAAAGAAGGGGTAGACTTATTAGAATCTATCAATAATCCTATCTATAAAATTGCTAGTTTTGAAATAACCGATACAAATCTAATAAGCTATATTGCAAGTAAAAATAAACCAATAATTTTATCAAGTGGAATTGCAAATAATAATGAACTAGATGATGCAATAGAGTGTATAATAACACAAAATAATTATGATATAACGCTGCTTAAATGCACTAGTGCTTACCCTGCTAAGACTAGTGAATTAAATCTTATTGATATGGTAAATGATGCTAAAAGACTAGAAAGAAAATATAAAATAAAAATAAAATATGGCTTATCTGACCATAGCAAAGGAAATCTTGCATCAATAATTGCCACTACCCTAAAAGCGAGTGTAATTGAAAAACATTTTATACTAGATAAAAAATATGGAGGAGTTGATAGTAAATTTAGTCTAAATAAAACACAATTTACTAAATTAGTAAAGATTATCAGAGAAAGTGAAGCTGCACTAAAAAACAATAACTTTTTAAAATATAAAAATAGAAAAAAAGGAAGAGAATTTGCAAGAAGTCTATTTGTCTGTAAAGATATTAAAAAAGGAGATAAGCTAACATTAGAAAATATTAAATCAGTTAGACCAAATAATGGGCTATCACCAAAATATCTTAAAGATATTATAAACAAAACTGCTTTAAGAGACTTAGAATTTGGAAAGCCTTTAGAGTGGGAAGATTTTAGTTAAAAGGATCATTTATGCAAAATAACATTTCACATCATTCTTCAAATCCGCAAAAAGAGATTTTAAGGCTCATCTATCCTCAATGGCAGGGTGGTGATATAGCAGGGTGGTTTGGGGACTTAAGTCAAAGCGAGGCTTCGCAGGGCTATATATTAGGAGCACAGATTCTTAATCTAATCGTTGATTGTATTTTATCAAGCAGTGAGCATAGCACCATAGCCCCTAGTAAAGCTCATTCTGCTTACTCTAGCAAGCATCATACCGCCATAGTGCCTATTAATAGGGACTTCATAGTAGATGATTCAGGGCATAGAATCGTGCAAGAGGGCATTATTGATAAGGAGGTTTTGGCAAGCCAGACTAAAAGTGCCCTAGAAATTCTCTCTACACATAAACCCGCTAAAATCCTTACTCTTGGCGGGGAATGTGCTATCTCTGTGCCGCCTTTTACCTACCTTGCACAAATGTATAAAGATGAGATTGCGATGGTGTGGATTGACGCACACCCAGACATAGCTCTACCCAATGATGATTTTTACAAGGGCTATCACGCTATGGCAGTGAGTGCTATTATCGGCAAGGGTGGGCTTAAAGAGAGCTTTAGCCTACCTAGCCAT
>NZ_NXLP01000068.1:0-5755 GCF_003364125.1 Helicobacter sp. MIT 14-3879 | reverse complement strand
TAGCAATCTTCTCATTTAGAATAAAATGCTTTTTTGTAGTTCATGATTTTAACTCGCATATTTTTCCATAAATTTACTCAACTCCTTATTTATTCACAGTAATCCTTGATTATATTTCACTAATCTTTGTTGTAAGCCTGCTTTGTACTTTATATTATCAACATATTTTAAAACAATTTCATCGCCTATCAAGTTATCAAGCACTGCGTCTAAATCTTTGAAACTCAATCTTATGGCTTTTTTAGCATTCTTATCAAGACTAAAAACCTTATGAGAATTAGCATCAATATAGATTAAATTTTGCCAATTATCAATAGCTTTTAAGGCATCAATATCTTTTGCATAATAAAATGGCACAATATGGTGTAGCTCAAAGCGGACATCTTTAGAAACTTCGTGCCATTTAAAATATTCTTGCTTGATAAGATTGCTTCGCTTAAAGCGAATTTCTTCACCATTGATACTTGCCTTAAGCACCAATCTTTGCTTTGTGTTATCATATTCAAATAAAGACATTAGATTCAAACTATTAAACATACTTTGTGTTTCATTCTTCCAATTATGAAAATCTCGTTTATCTGTCTTATTGCCTTTAAAATTTTGAGGCAAACAAAATTCACTTATTACTTCCTCCACAACTTTAGCCCTTGCTTTTAGGCTTCTAAACTCATTGATAAATTCTACTATCAAATCTTTTGTCAAAATATTACCCTGATATTCCCTGCCGAGATAAGTTACAAAAAACATCATTTCACTGACGCTGATATACTGCGGCTCTAGCGCATTGAGAATATCTAAGACATCTTGCACTACTCCATCAAAGACAAAGTCTAAAGCAATCCCTAAATTTTTTTGCTCTTCAAAAATATCTCTTGCATTGACAAAATCTAAGCCTCTTTGTGTGATTTTTACATATTTGTATTGAGATTTTCTGCCTATTTGACACAGCTTTTTACCTGCATCATATCTATCAATAAAGCCCATTCTTTGCAGATTCACAAAAATAATCTTACGCATTACCATATCTGTAATGCTTTTATTGATTGTCAATAAATCTTTATTCACTTTTTTTAAATATTCACAAAAATCTCGCTCATCATCACTATACATATAGTCATCATAAATATCGCCTTGTGTATGCAATAAGAAATCATTTTTTGGTAAATGTTTTAACACAATCTTAATATAGTCTAAATCCCAACGATAATGTTGTAATTTATGTGTGCCTCTGTAATCTTCTCTAAGGATTCTATCGTATAAAAACCTTAAGCAATCCAGTGCAGGATTTATCCCTATTAGTTTTTCTTTAAATTTTTCTTGTGTCATTTTACCTCTTTTATTTCTAAGCTAGAATCTAAATAATCCTTATTCAACTCACAGCCAATAAATTGCCGATTCAATGCTCTTGCTACTATACTTGTAATTCCTGTACCACTAAATAAATCTAAAATCAAATCCCCCTCTTTACTGCTTGCTTTTATCATACGCTCTATCATTTCTTTAGGTTTTGGGGTGGGGTGGTTTAGCTTTTGTGTCCTACCATTAACCTTTTGCTTATGCCTCTCACTTACTATTTCCCACACATCAGGGCAAAGTTTGCCATTTGGGTTTGGATACCACCTTTTGCCATTTTTTAATATGCCTTTTTTAGCAGCGTGTGTTATCCTGCTAACAGAATCATAAGGCAAACGAACGCTATCACAATTAAAATAATATTTCTTTGGATTCATACTG
This sequence comes from Helicobacter sp. MIT 14-3879, assembly GCF_003364125.1. Classification (NCBI taxonomy): domain Bacteria; kingdom Pseudomonadati; phylum Campylobacterota; class Epsilonproteobacteria; order Campylobacterales; family Helicobacteraceae; genus Helicobacter; species Helicobacter sp. MIT 14-3879. Next base: position 4,021 of record NZ_NXLP01000068.1, on the reverse strand, counting down.
CAAAACAAAATGCACTCTTGAGTATTATTGAATCGCTTTTTATGTGCTGACATTCCATCTTTTTTATACCAAGTAATCCAATTTTGAAAAGTTGCTTTGCCCCTTAGATGATTAAGAAATAAGGCACAATTATAAGGAGTGTTAAAGATATACAAGCTACCTGTGGGCTTTATCTTAGGCAGCATAGAATCTATCCAAGCAAAACTAAAATCTAAAAAATCATTTTCACTCTTGAATCTATCCCAATTTGCAACCTTAAGATTATAGGGAGGGTCAATTATGGCTAAATCAACAAAGGCATTTGGCAGAGATTCTAAAAACTCAAAGACATCTTGAATATAAATTTGATTAATATTATAAGATAAAGCCAAGTTTTTCTCCTATGACGCTCTTATAATTTTCATAAATCTCATATCCTATATAATGCCTTTGTAATTGCTTTGCAACTCTCAGTGTTGTTCCGCTACCAGCAAATGGGTCTAGCACAATATCGCCTATAAAAGAATACAGCTTAATCAAACGATAAGGAATAGCTTCTGGCATAATCGCTGAATGTTTGCCAAAAGCACTATCGCTTTTATTAGGAATAGGAATATTCCAGATTTGTTTGGTAAATTCTACCCATTCACTTTGTGTCAATTTGCTCGCCTCTTTTATTTCTTTGGGAATATTATTTCGAGGCTTACCGTCTTTCACATAGACAGTAATAAATTCACTTGTATTTTGTGCATAGAAATTGCGAGGGTAGGGGTAGCTTCCAAACATTAATCTTTTTGTTGTGTTGGTGCGATTCCAGATATATAAATCCAAAAGATAAAAAGGAGTGTGATGCAAAATGCTTTGCTGAATATCGCTTTGTAAATCAAAAATATGACGGTTATAATGCGTATTGAAATCTTTTTTTAACATAGGCATTAAAGGCACATTGATACAAAGCTTGCCATTGGGTTTTAATATCCTAAAGCATTCTTTCCATACCCTTAAAAGCTCCTTTATATATACCCTATAATCTTGCAAATTCCCTAAGTCTTCATTCTCATTTTGCGAATGTATGGTATGCTGATAACCGTCTTTAAAATAATCTTTAATATTAAAATATGGAGGTGAAGTGATGATTAAATCCACGCTATTATCTAAAACTTCGCCCATATTGATACTAGATTTATATAATACTTGATTAAGAGGATTGATTACATCTTGTGATAGAGTTACCATATATTTTATACTTTCTTATTATTTTTATATATTATAGTGTATTGATTTGAATCTAAAATTATTATAAAAACACAACTAGAAACAAAGAGATATTTATTGCCATTTTAAAGGCTTGTCTTTTTTATAAACTCCTAGATTGGTGGAAAATCTACTTCTAGTGTGTAGCTTGTGAAAAGGTTGTTGTTAAGGAAAGAGAAATTTTGCATTGGAATAATCTCACTTTAGTGTTATTTCTTTGCTTAAAGTAAAACTTTAAGATATTTTAAAGCATTTTAACTATCTTTAAGAGCTATTTTTAAAGATTTTTTAGCCATTTTAAAGGCTTTGCTTTTCACGCTTAATAGTTACAAGATACTCTTCATCATTTAAAATTAATAAAGAGATACTAAAGCTGACTAAATCTTTGTTGTGCTTTTTTGTCCTACTCTTATTGTTATAAAATTACTAGAGATACTCAAGCCGCTTTTAGCAATATTTCCTTTGTGAAAGTCCTTAATCTTCACTCCTAAGTAGCAATCTTCTAATTTAGAATAAAATGCTTTTTTGTAGTTCATGATTCCTTGCTCCAATCTTATTTAGGTCATTATATCATTGCAATATACATCTACCACTTGCACATTGATTAATAAAAGTACTCAAAGGGATAGTAGCACTACCGCGTCTATCCTCTCCTTCACCACTGCAATTGTTATTCGATACAAATTCAGCAATGGGATTAGGATAAATCTCACGCAAACGCAAAGAATAAAACATATAAAGACGTCTACCACCGGGAGTAACGACATTGAACGCTTCATTGGGATTATGTGCAAATGCGTTTCTTAATGCTTGTACATAATCTTGATAGCTCATATTTCGTATATTTGTAGGGATAAATTGCACACCTGTACCTGTCCTTAAAACTGGCATAGCATGCCCACTGCGTCTGCCATCTTGCGTAATAAAATACATTTGCACGACCCATAAAGTCCCTGCAGGCTGAACAAATAAATCTCTTAAAGCATTTCTTATAGAACTATTTGTGATAGCAAACTCTGAAGAAAGCCAAAAATGTCCGGGATACAGACTTAAAGCAATAGCCCGATACATCTGTGCGGCATATTCAAATGCTTGTGTTTGCGATAATACGGGTGGAATATTTGTAGCGCGATAGCGACTAAGCTCATTTGCCAAAATAGGATAGCGTGTGCGAAAAGAAGTAAAAGGATTTACTCCATAAGCAGTATCAAAGAAAAAACCTCCCGAATCAAGTGGGTTATAGGTGTATTCGTTGAGTTCCGCAATCATTTGATAACTATGCAGCAAACACACTCCACAATCTCCAGCACGTTCAAGCACTCCATCGGTTGTTGTGGCAATCTGCCATAAACGTCTTATCCAAGCATCGTTAAGTTCAAAACTACGAGGCAAAGTAAGAGGTGATAGGGGGAGGGATTTTTGTTCTAGCGCCCCTTTTGCAGGGCAAGTAGTTAGAGAATCTGAAAGATTAGCATTTCTAAAACGTTCCCAATTTTGCATATCATAATTGAATTGAAAATATGATGTTTGTCCTTCACCTGTATCTTTAGCGATAAAATTTTGTTGTGCAGTATAAGGCACACCCCAATTGACACCATATTTTGTTACACGCAAAAAGTTTCCCAAATAATCTTGAAGTATCGCCGTATCATTATCTGCAAACATAAATAGACTCCATGCCTTTGCATCATTATTGTTTTGGGAAGCATGAAAATTGCATTTTTTCCAAGTCGTCCAATTCCAACTTTGCTGTGTAGTTTGTTGCGATGTTAGGCAAAGCATATCTGCATTAGCCGGGTTATATTGTGCTATATAGCCATTTTCCAGATTAAAATGTAATTCTTGAACGTCATTTTTGATAGATTCGTTGTTGGTTAAATAATACAAATCAAATTCTTGAGGCGTATTAAAATTCCAAGCAATAAATCCACTTTGAGCAAGATTTGCAGGTGTTGCTATCGTATCTAGCCACTCTTGCATATTGTAAAGGACAAGGTTAGGTATTTTATTGTGGGAATTTTGGGTTTTTTGCAATGTTAAAAAGCCATTTGTAAGCCCAACCATAAAAGAAGAATCGGGACTATAAAGCGCATTATCTTTTACAATAAAGCTTTGGGTTTTATCATTAAGCACACATGGGCGTAAAATCAATCGTTCTGCAGATTTATATGTTTGATTAGCTGTGCTCAAGCAGAGCCAAGTGTCATTGTGTTTCCACGCTATACGACTAAAGACATCATAACGAGCATTTTGTGCCCTCTTGCAATCACTTATCCCCACATAACCTTCACCTTGGGTAAAGATAGGGGTAAGGCATTGTATTTGTGAGTGTTCATTTTTAAAAGTAATAGGTCTATCTTTTGGGCTATCAGCAAGTTTTTGGGGGACTTGTAAAATATGAGATGAATCCATAGCAAAAGCAGGCATAACAACAAAAAGAACAAATATTATAACAAAGCTTAGGTAAGGGGGCTGTATAGATTGGTTGTGTTCCACTTTGAAGATTTGCGTGGCTTTTTTGCCTTGTGTTTGTTTATCTCTATATCTCATAGTTATCCTTTCTTGTGTAAATTGACAACACTTCTTCGGCATTCTTCTCTTATCTCATTTAGCAAGATTTTAGATTCTCCCCTCTTTGCTTCCCAATACATAAAGCCATTGAGCCGCTTTGCCTTAGTGTTTTTAAGGCGGGCTGCAAGAGTGTGTATATCATAAATTTGTCCTTGAAATTCTAGCTTACCCTCGCTTGTGAGATAGGCTTGAAATGCGGTATTTTTAAGGTGGAGTT
>NZ_NXLP01000067.1:0-6250 GCF_003364125.1 Helicobacter sp. MIT 14-3879 | reverse complement strand
GTCCTTGTTTTTTTGCTCCTCCTTTCATAACACTTGCAAGATTATTGGCTTCTTTTGAGATAAGTATATTCGCATCTTTTAAGAGCTTGATTTCAGTGATGAGACTCATTTGTTTTTCTTGATTCTCTTTAGTATTTTGGGCTATTTCGTGTTTAAAACGTAAAATCTCTTCTGTCAATGGTTTGAGACTTAATTCTTGTTTTTCTTGGAATTGCTTACCTTTTTGTTCCAAAAGAGCATTGCTTATTTCATAAAATCTTTGTGTTAGGAGTGCTTCTTGTTTTTCACGTTCAATGGTCAATGTTTGTGTAATTTCCTCTTGTTTTATGCGATATTGTGTGTTGAGTTTTGATTCTTGTTCTGAAAGTGCTGCTTTGAGTCGTTCTTGAATCTCGATTTTATGAAAATCTTGTATTTCTTGGATTTTTGCCGCGTGATTTTTATGTACTTCTTGCAGGACTAAGTCTTTTGCTTGTAATTTATGCTCATATTCTTGCTTCATAGATTCTAAATTTTGGATTGTTTCTAAATGCAGATTCTCATTGTTTGTTTGCGCTATCTGGAGTTTTTCTAAGAGATGTTGTTCTTTTAATTGCATTTCTTTGATAATTAAGGCTGTATTGTGTTCTTGTTCTAAAAATTGCTTTTCATTTTGTGCAGAGGCGAATTCAAGAGATTTGATTTTTTTGGTTTGCCGATAATAAAGAATTACTATGATAATAAAGACAAGTGTAACAAAAATAAATGGCACGGTAAATGCTTGCATGAAATTCCTTATAAATGGGTGAATTCTAAATCACTAGCTTATTTTTTTGGGATAGATGATAACATAAAATTTTAAGTTAGGAAGTTTTTGCCGATTTAATATCATGTCTCATGATTTGAGAGACAAATCATAATATTAAGGATGCACAATGAAAAACATAGCAAGACATAGAAAATCTTTTGGAAAAACTTTTGCTGCAGGTAGTGTGGCTCTAGCCCTTTTAGCAAATACAGCTAGCGCATTGGAGATTACTCCTTTTGGTAAAGTTGGGGTAATTGGCAGTTTTAACTTTGGTAATGGTAATACTCTTGATGATCCTGTATTGGGTTATTTGGGTGTAACTGCGCATTTAGGTGTTGATTTTAATATTAGCGGCTTTAGGCTGGGTGTTGGAGCTATGGCTGGTTTTGCGCCTCTAACTCTTGGTGCTGGAGGAGGTTATGGAAGTAACTTCTTTGTTAATCACTTTGGTAGTTTGTATAAAAGTCCTTATGTTGATGCGTCAGAATTATATTTTGGTTATTCAGACCATGGAATAAGCTTGATCGCTGGTCGCTATAATGCAAGCAAATTACTTCCTACTGCAGAGTGGATTGGGGGACATAATCAAGGTTTAGCCTTTTCTTTTCAAAGTGATTATTTTGGTATTTGGGCTACTTGGGTGAATGATTATTTGCGTAACGGATATAATGCTAATGCAGACCTCGGATTAGATGGGCGTTATGGTATGGACTTAGCCGGATTCAGTGGCTATAGTTCAAGCTGGGATAACTTTAATATTAGAAATAACCTTTTTGCTGGTGGAGTAGATGTAAAATTTGCCGAATATTTTAGTTTTAGCCCCTATGCGCAGTATTGGGTAAGAAGTCATTTAGATAACTATCTACAAGTTGGAGCAAGATTATCTGTTGCTTTTAATGCAGGTCCTGTTAAGTCAAAAACAACACTTAGAGGATTATGGACTAACAATCTTAATTCTGGTGGCAATGGTGTAATGTGGCAGGCTGATGAAGAATTATTGTTTGTAGATATGATCAAATTAGGTGGTGGTTATTTCAGTGTTGGTGGCATTGGGTTAAATGAATTGACTATTGTTGATAGAACAAGATTCTATGGGCAATATCTCTTTCCTCAAGGTTATAATGGCACAGGGCTTATTAATCGAGGCTATCTTGATGCAAAAGTTCAAACATGGTATGTATTCACTGGATTTAAGCTTGGCGAAATGTTAGACTTTGATGTTCTCTATGCAGATGGCGATTATAAAGAATTCTCCGCTATTCTTAATTATAACATCCTTAGCAGTGAAAATTTTGCATGGTCTGTTGGTGGAGGTTATGTAACTAATGGTTTTGGAAATGCACATACAGGTTTGGCTTATACTAAACTTAAGTTTTAATGGGATTAATGATGGGAGTTTTGGAGTATAACTGCTTTTGAATATTCTGTCATATTTGATTTTGGATTATCAGTTGCGTCTTTTGATACTCCCCCTTACTCTTAGCGATTTCTTATACGCATAAAATGTTGTCATACATAAATCTCAGGATTCTTATGTATGACATTTGCACATTGAATTTAAACATGGATTCAGAGAAAAACAGTTTTGATTTCATTATCTCTTAGCATTTGCTTAAGTAGCGACAGTGTTTGTTCTATGACTTGATTTTCTTGCTCTTTATTTATGGTTGATAATGGTTTGTCTAAAAAGATATATTTTTTACTGTATGTAGCCCATCTTCTTGTATCATACTTTGGATAGATTCCAATCGTTGGAATTCTTTGATTTGAAGCCAAATGTATAGTGCCAGTACTAGGGCTTATTACACAGCTAACTTGTGAGATAAAAGAAGTGAGATTAAGTAAATTTTCATTATTTTGAAAGATAATAAACTTTGATAGATCATGTTGAGATTCCACAGAAGATATAAAATCTTTGTGTATTTGCGGATAAGTTGCGATAATAGGAATACATAAGGGGATTTTACTGACTTGATTAGCAATCTCTATCCACGAATCGAGATGCAGGTTATAAGGACATGCATGATTAAAGGGATTGATAAAAATCAAGTTTATAGGAGGAGTGTGTTCTAAAGTATTAGATAATCCTAAGTAATCTAATACTTTGGGCTTAATTAAGGAGAGAACAAAGTCTTTATGTTCCTTTGTAGTAGGTATTTTAGCCTTATTTAAGTCAATTGCAGCAATTTTAGAATCATAGAGTTTAAAATTTATTCTGCGTACAAAACTTAAGAGAATTTCTCTTTCACTGAGATGGTAGTATTTTTTACAGAAGTAAATTGGCACGGTTCTACAGCGAAATGAAAAGAGACTTGGTATCTTGGTTGCGCAAATAATACGTTTTGCATTTGTACTTTTTGCAAGATTAATAAAATAACTTTTAGAATTACTTAATAACAGATAATCACAATGATATTTGTTAATTTCTTCTTTTTCTATTGGACACCATAAATCTACAAAATCACAATATTCCAGAAGATTTTTCATTTTATTGTTGCTGAAAACAAAGAGCTTGCAATTATATATATTCTTTAATGCGTAAAAGGCTTCAAATCCTATAATGTTTTCTCCAAGTGCTGGACCTATAAATAAAAAACCTATATTCAAATTTCAATCCTTTGAAATACTCACTCAATTTAGATAGCTTAGATAAGCTAATGCTTTTTGAATGCTAGTGTGTTGAAAATTAAAGTTAAAGTTTATGCGAATAGGTACTCTGCATAATAGAGAATCCCAAACTAAAATCAATATTTCCCCTAGCATTTTTCTTTAGAGATAATGGCAAATCCAATATTGCACTGATATATTTTTCGTGTAATCTAGGAATAATTTGCAAAATCAAAAAAAGATTATTTGTCGCTACTTCCCCGCTAACGCTATATTGTATCTGTTTAAGTTGGTCTTGGGGAATATTTTTTTCACCAATTTTGCGCACATTGATTTTAAGGAATCCTTGCTGGATAATCTTACGCATAGCATTTTCATTTAAAGAACCTGAAAATACTTGCAATTTTTGATTGTTGCTGCTTGAAAAAGCATTCACGGTGTTTCTAGCATTTTCATTGATAACACGTGTTTGTTGTAATGTACTTTGTGTGATGCGATTGAAGTGCAATTGTTCTTTGTATTGATTAGCATGAGGTAGAATATAAGTATTAATATAGTATGCTGTAGAAGCAATAAAAAGCACACTCCAGACAAGATGACGGAAAATAGCATTTGGTTCTACATCATTAAATAATGCCATAATGTATTCCTTTTTAGTTTAGATAGTTTGTTGTTTCATGATGTTGTTATTCTATTCGCTCAATTAAACCATTATCTTTATCGGTTTGACTAATAGATTCAAAGTTAAACCATCCGCTTGATAATTGATAGAAATTTGCCTCACTGCTTGAATATATTGCGCGAAGTTGTGATTGTAAAGAAGTTTCAAATACTTCTTTGCTTGAAGTTATGCCACGTATAAAGAGTCGATTATTTTCAAACTTAATCTCAGAAATAGCCACTTGGTCTGGTATCATATTGAGGATATTTTCAATTTGTTGCCTTAATTTCTCATCACGATTTTTTACTTGTGTAACTACACCTAATTCATAGTGTAATCTTTCTCCTTCTTTGCTTAATTTCTCTGTGGTTTGTTTTATATGCTCTTGTTCGATTTTCATTGCCTCTTGTTCTTCTTTGAGTTCTTCAATTTGTAATAACAACAGAACTTTAAAGCTGATTAAAATTCCAAAAGCTACAATGAAATAAAATATCCATATTTTTGTAGCAAGCTTAAAAACATGCTTGGAAGTAGGCTTTGTGAAACTATAAGTCATAACAGTCCTTAGCTATTGAGCTCAATTTGAGCAAGATTAACGATTTCTTTTGGTAAATCTGTTGTTATAAGTGTAATATCTATCATGAGATTGGAGCGGATATTATGAATCGCTTGAGATGAAATACCATAACAGTCAAAAATAACAATTTCTTCAATAAAATCGCTATCATACAACGTATTTTGGTAGAAATCACGCAAACATGATTGCAAGAGATTAATAATGCTAGTGGATCTTCCTAGATCTTGCAAACTATCCCCTGATGAAACTACTTCTTCCCCATTGGAGCTGTCATCTACTAGATGTTCATTGGTTTCTAAATTGCTGAAATCAAATGAGTCAAAATCCTGTAAGTCTTGTTCTAAATCACCTAATTCTGTGTCTAAGTTGTCAAGATCTTCTGCGCTCTTTGTGCTTGAAGTATTGTTGGCTTGTGCGAGAGATTCTGGGAGGCTATCCGTAATAGTTGTTATAGGTTGTTCAGAGTTAATAGGAAGGAATGAACCATAAAGAGTTTCTTTACGTGTAGCAATAAGAGTTGATAAACTTTCTTTTTCTTGTAAAACAAACATCTTAGGCTTATCGCTTACAAGAGTTTTGCATTTAAAAAAAAGTAAAATGAAAGGAGAGAAAAGCAAATCTAGTCCGTTTGCTTTTTTAAAGGTATTTTGGTAGCGCACGATGTCATCTTTATGTATAAAAACAAAAGCATTGGGTAATTTTATGTTTTTGTATTCTTTTTCATTGACGCCAAAATTGGGAAAAAATGTTTTCTTAATACCGGGGACTAAAACTTGCTCAGTAGTTTTGCTAAGTATAGCAAGATAGCTGTAAGCATAACGCGTTTTAATCTTTTTAATGTATTTGATTGTTTCTGCTGAAGGTTCTCCATTTACGATTTTAAATTCTTTTCGCATTTCCTCTACAATCGCTCCTCCACGTTTCTTAGCTACTTGAACAATGCAGGTATCTGTGTCATAGTTCACACCAATAAGCACAGTTGCAAAAAGGGGTCGAAAAAGCGTTCCAATAATGCTCACAATAAACCTCACTTCTCTTAGAAAGCTAATTAAGCTACACATTATAGCATACTCTTGCAGCCTTTACTGATTGCTTTTAAGTATAATAATACTCTTAAAGATTAAGTGCATTATAAGCAATGTAAAAAAATATTATTCCAAAACTAATTAAAAATATCTAGGCAAGGAGGTTAAATGAAAGATTTGTTAGATTCTCTGAATGAAAATCAAAAACTAGCTGTTCAACACATTGATGGTGCATTATTGATTTTAGCTGGGGCTGGAAGCGGTAAAACCAAAACGGTTACTGCACGTCTAGCTTATTTATTAGGTGAGGTGGGTATACCCGCGCAAAATACCCTTACCCTTACTTTTACTAATAAAGCAGCAAAAGAAATGCAGCAAAGGGCTATTAATCTTATAGCTAGTGCGAATTTGGCAGTAGCCTCTATGCCTCTTTTGTGTACATTTCATAAATTTGGCTTATTGTTTTTACAAAAATACATTCATCTCTTGGGAAGATCTCAGACATTTAATGTGATTGATGAGGAAGATAAAAAGAAGATTCTAAGAGATATAAAAAAGAATTATTTTAGCCGCACGAGGATATTGCCCAAGCT
>NZ_NXLP01000010.1:0-64237 GCF_003364125.1 Helicobacter sp. MIT 14-3879 | reverse complement strand
ATCCATACGACCAACTGAAAGGACATTATTATTATCTAAATTAGAAACTTCTAAAGGAATTTCTGGAATAAAGTTTGGAATTACTTTTATGTTTGGGTGGAGTTTTTTAAAAAGTGAAATTTCTTTATTAGATAGTATTACTAGAGTATGGAAGAAAAAGAGGTTAAATCTCTTTTTTTTAGGAGCTTTTAAATGCCAAATCCTAATATATTTAATACCTATTATTTTAAATAGTGGAACAAACCAACCATCATTTGCAACAACAACTTGTGTTTTATAGTATCTAATAAATTTATTAATTTTAAAGCATAAAAAATAACGATAAATTATTTTCAAATAAAATTTTTTAAAAATATTTGCATTAACTAAGGAATAAGAAGAAAGGAATATAAGGATAACACGAGAATCTAGACTATAAAACAAGCTTTGATTTTTCTTATAAAAGCTTAAGATAACTACATTATATCCCATAGATATGAAAGCATTAGCTAGATTAACTACAACTCTCTCTCCTCCTCCTTCTTCTGTTATATCTTTAAGAGTGATTAATATCGTTTTCACTTTATATCCATTTATTATTTTTATTATATTTACTTTGAAATAAGATTTTCCCAAATAACTTGATTGTCTTTTCTCTCTTATTAAACTTTATTCTAAAATTATTTTTATACCACTCTTTAAAATTCATAGTTTTATAATAATATTCTTTAGCATTATTAGAATCTAGTATTATTTTAAAAGCTGGATTAGAATTTAACTCTATTTGCGTTAAGTTAAATGAAAATATAAGCTCTTTTAATGCTACAAAATAACCTTCATTATTTATTAAGTATTTAAAATTTGGACGAATCATATCAATTGGAATAGTATATTTATCTAATAAATTATATCTTTTAAAAAATTCATAAATAAATTTAAATCCATAAAAATCATTTGTGGTAAAATTTCTATTAATATCTAAATTATTAATTTGATTACTAAGAGAACCCTTACGACTTCTATAAAAATATCTTGCAGTTTTACAAAATGCCACCTTTTTTACTAGAGCATTAGCACAAATTCCAAATGCAACATCTTCTCCATTTCTTACATTAGGAAATCTTAATATTTCCATTAAATCCATAGATATTACACATCTCCAAGGCTCAGTTTTATATGATAGATTTTTACTTAAATCTTTAATAAAACCTCTTTTATTTATAGATACATAAGAAAATATGTTCTTATCATATTTTTCATCATAAAATTTATAAACATTTTTTGTTTTTACCATTTTAGTCCTATTTTGCTCTAAACAATAAATTAAATTCTCAAAATAACTAATAGATACTACATCATCAGAATCTACAAAGCCAATATAATCATATATCCCCCCCCCACTTTGCTCTACATTCATATTATTCAATACATACTCTATGCCCTTATTTCTAGCATAACCAATACCACTATTTTCTTGATTTATCAAATAAAATCTATTATCTTTTTTTGTATATTCTTCTGCAATGCTTTTAGAAGAATCTGTGCTTCCATCATTTATTAAAATTGCACTAAAGTTTTTATAAGTTTGGTTTTGTATAGAATCTAAACATTCTTTTAGGTATTTTTCAACATTATAAATTGGAACTATAATATAAAGCATTAATTATTTTTCTCTTTTATTTAATTCATATAACTTTGCATAACGAAAAAATGCCCCATTAGCATTAAGTAAAGCAATTATAAAACCCTTATAACCATATAAAAACCCTTTGCGTAAAAAATAATCTTTAAAAAATATTAAGAAAAATCTAACTATTGCAAAAAATATATTAGTTTTTGTATTGACATTATATTTTTGTGTTGCAGAAAAACTAGTATAAAAATTCATCTTATTTATTATAGATTCTATATTTTGAACAGCATAATGTTTAAGTGCATTTTTAATATAAATTTTTTGTGAATTTTGTGGCAAAATAATGCTTTCATGAACAATATTTTCATTAAATTTTGTAAATTTTTTGTTAAAAAGTCTATAAACAAAATCAGGATACCAACCACAAGCTTTAATCCATTCACCTCTATAAAGATTTTTTCGTCCAAAAGCTACTATGGTTTGAAAACTTAAATCAAGCTTATTTAGTTCATCTATAACAAAATCTTGCAAAATTTCATCACTATCGATGCTTAAAATCCAATCATTTCTTGCATAATTTATAGCAAGATTTTTTAAAGCACCAAAACCTATAAATTCACTATGATAAACCTTTAAATTACTAAAATCTTTATTTAACTCTTGTATGATAAGGAGTGTATTATCTGTGCTTTTATTATCAAGTATAATAACCTCATCAAAGCTTTTTAAAGCATATAAACACTCTTTTATAGTATCTTGTGCATTTTTTACAAGTATGGTAACACTAATTCTGCTTGTATTTAATTTAGATCCCATATTTATTCTATCGCTTAAGTAATTAATTTTGCCAAATTATAACAAAAATTTAAGTTTAATTTGCAGCAAAAATAGATATAATCGCAAATTTAAACCCTATTAAGAATGATAAAAGAATGGTCGCGTAGCTCAGCTGGTAGAGCACTACCTTGACATGGTAGTGGTCGTTGGTTCAAGTCCAATCGTGGCCACCACTTAAATAAAAGGAAAATATTGAGCGAATTAATAGCCTATAAAAAAGATAATAAAATCTTTGATTTACAAACTATAAAAGAACTAAATATTAATACTCAAAATTATAAACAAATCTACCTTGATAATTCTAAAGATTCATTAGAAATTTTACGACATTCTTGTGCTCATCTAATGGCACAAGCAATAAAATCACTATACACCAATGCAAAGTTTTTTGTAGGTCCTGTTGTAGATGAGGGATTTTATTATGATTTTAAAGTTGATGAAAAAATTACACAAGATGATTTAAATAAAATAGAAGAAAAAATGCGGCTTTTAGCAAAGGAATCTAATGCTATAAAAAAAGAATATATTACCAGAATTGAAGCACAAAATCGTTTTAAGAATGATGAGCTAAAAGAAGCTGTTATAAAAAATATACAAGGAGATAGTTTTAGCACATATATACAAGGAGATTTTGAAGATTTATGTAGGGGTCCTCACATACCAAATACAAATTTAATAAAACATTTTAAATTGACAAAGTTAGCTGGAGCATATTTAGGAGGTGATGAGAGAGCAGAAATGCTAACTAGAATATATGGCATTGCATTTGCTACAAAAGATAAATTAAAAGAATATCTAAATATGCTTGAAGAGGCTATAAAAAGAGATCATAGAAAACTTGGAAATGAACTGCATTTATTTAGTTTTGATGAAGATATTGGAGCAGGTCTTCCTATATGGCTACCAAAAGGTGCTAGAATTAGAAGAAATATAGAAAATTTCCTTACTAAAGCACTAATATCACAAGAATATGAGCCTGTAAGAGGTCCTGAAATACTAAAAAGTGATTTATGGAAAATAAGCGGGCATTATAATAACTATAAAGAAAATATGTATTTTACAGCCATTGATGAGGTAGAATACGGCATAAAACCAATGAATTGCTTAGGGCATATAAAGGTATATCAAAATGATATTAGAAGTTATAGAGACTTACCACTTAGATTCTATGAATATGGCGTAGTGCATCGCCACGAAAAAAGTGGGGTATTGCACGGGTTGCTTAGAGTTAGAGAATTCACTCAAGATGACGCACATATATTTTGTCGCCCAAGTCAAATAAAAAATGAAATTGTAAATATTGTAAAATTTGCAAGCAAAATTATGGATACATTTAATTTTAAATATGAAATGGAAATATCAACAAAACCAAGTAAATACATAGGAAATGATGATATTTGGGAAAAATCTACAAATGCCCTAAAAGAGGCTTTAGAAACTAATAACATTAATTTTAGCATTGATGAAGGTGGTGGTGCATTTTATGGTCCAAAGATTGATATAAAGATTACAGATGCAATAGGGCGAAAATGGCAGTGTGGAACAATACAAATTGATATGAATTTACCAGAGAGATTTAATCTTGAATACATTGATGAAAACAATAAAGCTAGCAAACCTGTAATGATACATCGTGCAATTTTAGGCTCATTTGAAAGATTTATAGCAATTTTAATAGAGCATTTTAATGGAGAACTTCCATTATTTATAGCTCCAACCCAATTAGCAATAATTCCTATGGGTGAAGAAGAGTTATTTTATGCAAAAGGCTTACAAACTACATTAAGAAGATATAATATCTATACTGAAATAAATACAAAAAATGATAGTTTAAATAAAAAGATAAGACTAAGTGAAAAACAAAAAGTGCCTTATATTGGTATCATAGGAAAGAAAGAAATTAAAGATAATACAATTTCAATTAGAGATAGAATCAAAAAAGAACAATACACATTAACAAAGGAGGAATTTTTGAATAAATTAAATAAAGAAATGAATGAGGTATATTTTTGAAAGATAACACTTTATTAAATAATGCTATTACTTTTGATGAGGTAAGATGTATAGGGAAAAATGGGGAGCAATTAGGAATATTATCTTCTGATGAAGCTTTAAGTGTAGCTGATGAAGCTGGTCTTGATTTAGTTTTAATATCTCCTAATGCCAAACCACCTGTTTGCAAAATTATGGATTATGGAAAATTTTGTTATCAAAAAGAAAAGAAAAACAAAGAGGCGAAGAAAAAGCAAAAACAAATTGAAATAAAAGAAATAAAACTTTCTCCACAAATAGCACAAAATGATATTAATTATAAAGTAAAACATGCTAAAGAATTCCTAAGTAATGGAAAACATGTTAAGTTTAGAGTATTTTTAAAAGGCAGGGAAATGGCAGACCCAAAACAAGGATTTAATGTGCTAAATAAAATAATAGATATGCTTACAGATTGTGCTTCAACTGAAGGTGAACCAACGCTTGATGGAAGATATGTAAATATATTAGTTACACCAAAAAAAGCGTGAACTTCATATTATTTAATAAATTTAGTGATAGGTATATCTTAAAATTTATATAAAGAGGTTATAAGATGAATATTTCTTATTTAAAACAATTCCCAGATTCTAATGGATTTTTTGGTAAGTTTGGAGGTAGTTTTATCCCTGAAGTAATAAAAATACAAATGAAAGAAATAAATGAAGCCTATGAACTAATAGCACAAAATAGTGATTTTATTGCTGAACTTAGAAAAATTAGAAAACATTTTCAGGGGCGCCCAACACCAATTTATTTTGCACACAATCTAACCAAAAAATATGGTGGTGCTGGAATATACCTAAAAAGAGAAGATTTAAACCACACAGGAGCTCATAAGCTAAATCATTGTATGGGCGAGGGGTTATTGGCAAAGTTTATGGGTAAAAAGAAATTAATAGCAGAAACAGGAGCGGGGCAACACGGAGTAGCCCTAGCAACTGCAGCAGCATATTTTGGTATGGAATGTGAAATACACATGGGAGAAATTGATATTGAAAAAGAATATCCCAATGTAGTTAGAATGAAAATATTAGGAGCAAATGTAGTTCCTGTAAGCTTTGGAGCAAAGACATTAAAAGAAGCTGTAGATTCTGCATTTGAAGCTTACTTAAAAGATCCACTTAGCTCAATGTATGCCATAGGAAGTATAGTGGGACCTCATCCATTTCCAAGAATTGTAAGGGATTTTCAAACAATAATAGGCATAGAAGCAAAAGAACAATTTATTGAAATGACAGGAGAATTACCTGATATTGTTACTGCTTGTGTAGGTGGAGGAAGCAATGCTATTGGTATTTTTAGTGGTTTTATAGAAGATGATTGTGTAGAATTAGTAGGTATTGAGCCTCTTGGTAAATCAAATATTGATAATGTAAAGGAGGGTGAACACGCTGCAAGCCTTAGCTATGGAAGTGAAGGACAGATGCATGGATTTAATTCAATTATGCTAAAAGATAAAGATGGAAACCCAGCTAGTGTATATAGTATAGCAAGTGGCTTAGACTATCCTAGCGTTGGACCAGAACAAGCCTATTTGAATTCTATTGGGAGAACAAAAGTAGGGCTAGTAAATGATGATGAAGCAATATCTGCATTTTTTGAATTAAGTAAAATGGAGGGTATAATCCCTGCAATAGAATCTAGCCATGCTCTAGCTTATGCACTAAGAATTGCAAAAGATTTAAAAGGTAAAAAGATTCTAGTAAATCTAAGCGGTAGAGGTGATAAAGATATTGACTTTGTAGTTAAAAATTATGGCTTTGGAAAAAATTAATTTAAAGGTAATAAATATGCTTTTAGGGATTTAAAAATTAAGTCTTTTTACTTTAAAATATTTAGCTTTAATAGCCTTTGTATTTAAAAATAACTAGCGACCATTTTTATTTCCTATTGGTAATTTATTATATTTTTCATTAAATTTTTTAATAATAAACTTCTCTAGCTCTCTAGCGTATGAAAACGATATTAATTCTTCATCTTCTTTATTAAAAGGCTTTAAATATAATTTTTGCGAAAAAAAGGCATAAACATCAATTTCTTTATTAATATTTAATAAGCTTTGTAAAATAAAACGATTTGTTAAACCGCCTGCTTCATTATTTCCCTGTTTATAACTTACAAGTCTTTCTTTAAAACTTCTACCACTCTCACCTATTTTAAAAATCTTACCTTCTATAACAAAAATATAAACAAGACCTTTTTCTTTATATCTTTTTTCATTTATTATTTCACTTATTTCAAGCCCCCCTTTTTTTTATCTCCTTTCTCTTTATTAGGTTTTTTGTTAGGTTTAATCTTACAGATAAGCTCAAAATAGTCCTTGTATTCAAAATCTTTAAAATCTACTTCATTTCTAAGTTTATCAAAGCTTTCAATTGGAATATTTTTATTTTCTAACATTATATTTTCCTCCTTTAGGTTATATCATTTTCTTTAAAAGAAAATGATATATTTACAAAGCTACCTAATTTGGCTTTATACCTAAGCTTTTTTCTAACTTTTCTATTACTCTATGAGTAGCAATTACAGAATCTGGATTTAAAGAAATAGAGTTTATACCCTCACGCACTAAAAATTCTGTTACCTCTGGGTAATCACTTGGTGCTTGTCCGCAGATTCCACAATATTTATTATGCTTCTTACACGCACTAATAGCCCTTTTAAACATTTCAAACATTGCAGGATTTCTCTCATCAAAAATAGAGCTAACCAATTCACTATCTCTATCTACGCCTAAAGTAAGTTGCGTCAAATCATTTGAGCCAATGGAGAAACCATCAAATAATGCTAAAAATTCATCTGCCAATATAACATTTACAGGAAGTTCACACATTACATATATCTCTAATCCGTCTTTTCCAGATTCTAAGCCATTTCTTCTCATAATTTCTAATACTTTTTTACCCTCTTCAGGAGTTCTTAAAAATGGCACCATAACTTTCATATTTGTTAATCCCATTTCATCTCTAACTTTTGCCAATCCTTGACATTCCCATTCAAAAGCTGTTCTATAAATATCAGAATAGTATCTATTTGCTCCACGATAGCCTAACATAGGATTTTCCTCGTGTGGTTCGTAAGCAGCTCCTCCTATCATACCTTTATATTCATTTGTTTTAAAATCACTTGTTCTAACAATTACAGGCTTTGGATAAAACGCTGATGCTATCATTCCTATACCCTCGGCTATTTTACTTGTAAAAAAATCTTTTGGATTATCATATCCACATATTATTTTTTTAATCAAATCATAGTCTTGTATATCTGTTTTACCATTTTGCATATCTACTAATGCAACGGGATGAGCCTTTATATTATTAATTGCAATTAGCTCCATTCTAGCTAAACCTACACCACTATTTGGAAGTTGAGCAAAACTAAATGCTTTCTCTGGATTCCCAACATTCATATAAATTTTTGTATGAGTTTCACCTAAATCTGAAATATCAATAATCTCTTTATCATATTCAAAGATTCCATTATATACAAATCCCTGCTCTCCTTCAGCACAAGATACAGTTGCTTTTATTCCATTTGCTAACTTCTCAGTAGAACCTGATGCACCTACAATTGCAGGAACTCCAATTTCTCTAGCAACAATAGCTGCATGACAGGTTCTACCACCTCTATTTGTTATTACAGCGGCAGCCTTTTTCATTGCAGGCTCCCAATCTGGGTCAGTATTATCTGTTACTAAAATATCACCCTCTTTAATTTCATTCATATGCTCTATATCTTGGATTATTTTTATTTTTCCATGACTTATCTTATCGCCTATTGCCATACCTTTAACTAAAGTGTGTATTTTATCCACAGGTTTTTTAAAACTAAATTTTTCTATTACATTAATATTATTTGTTTTTTGCTTTTGACTCTGAACTGTTTCTGGACGAGCTTGAACTATAAATATATCTCCACTTTTACCATCTTTTGCCCATTCCATATCCATAGGGCGATATTCTCCTGCCTCTTTGGTATAATGTTCTTCTATTAAAATAGCATATCTTGCAAGTGTTAATATATCCTCATCAGTAATTGAAAAACTATTTAGCTCCTCTATTGTAGTAGGGATATTTCTTGTTGGTTTATCACTGCCTGAAGGAGCATATACCATTTTAATATCTTTTTTACCCATTTCTTTTTTAATAATAGGTCTTTTACCTTGCTTTAATGTTGGCTTAAACACATAAAACTCATCTGGATTAACAGTCCCTCCAACGATATTTTCACCCAAACCCCAACTACTTGTTATAAATACTGCATCTTGGAATCCCGTCTCTGTATCAATACTAAACATAACGCCAGAACTTCCTATATCACTTCTTACCATTTTTTGTACACCAACACTCAAGGCAATTTTAAAATGGTCAAATCCTCTACTTGCTCTATAACTAACAGCTCTATCTGTAAAAAGTGAAGCCATACAGGATTTAACATAATGTATTAATTCTTGCTCTCCTTTAACATTTAAATATGTATCTTGTTGCCCTGCAAATGATGCATCTGGTAAATCTTCAGCAGTAGCAGAACTTCTCACAGCAACATCTGCTAAATTCATATTATATTCTTTACTTAATATCTTGTAAGCCTCAAGTATTTCATCTTTTAAATCTTTTGGAAAAGGGGTAGTAAAAATCAATTCTCTTATTTTTTTTGACCTTGCCTTTAAAACATCTATCTCTGAAGTATCTACATTATGAAGTAAATCAACTATTTTTTGCCTAATATTTCCACTATCAAGCAAATACCAATAAGCATCACTTGTAATTGCAAAACCATTTGGAACTTTAATACCAACCTCTATTAGCTCCTGAAACATCTCTCCTATACTTGCATTTTTACCACCGACAATTGAAACATCTTTATTGTTCAACTCATTAAAAAACTTAATATACTTCATAATAACTCCATATCAAAAATTTAGTAATATTATAAAACAATATATTAGTTTTTTTTACTTAAAATTATTAAAGAATTTAATTTATTTTTAAAAATATTATTCAATATAAAAATATTACTTAAGGACAATAAAAAACTTATGAAAAAAAAAATATATATCAAAACAGAATCTAAAGAGGTAGAAGCTAGCTTTTATAATGATATTAATATCAACTTATTTATTAATGATTATGTAAAAATTACATTTCTAACAATACCAAATGAAATAAAAGAGCTTGTATATGGATATTTAAATAACTTTGATATTGATAAAATTAAAATTATTAATATAAAAGAAAATGATATTTTTATAAAAATCGATATTAGCAAAGATGAATTTTTAGATAGACTAGATTCCAAAGAGATTATAAATACTTGTGAGCAAATAATATTAAATGATAAAAAAACATCAAATCACCAAATAATTATGCCATTTAATAGTAGCAGAAGTACACTACATAATAGCATACTAAAAAAATATACAAATTTCTTTAAAGATACTAGTGTATATAAAACTAGAATCTCATTTTATATAAATTATAATGAAATTAATGACATAGAATCATTTGATACAAATATTAAAAATAGTATTTATAAAGCCATTGGTAAAGCAAAACTGCATACAAAAAATGATTTATTTGACTGCATTGCTTTACTTAACTTTCGACTTGATATTGAAGTTTTAAAAATAATAATTTTACAAAAAATTACTTTTATAGTTTTTACTCAAAAACCAAGCTTTTCAGTGCTAAAGTATGCACAAAAATTTGGAATTACATTAATAGAATATGAAAATAATAATTTTTATATTCTAACGCACCAAACAAGGATTGTATAACATATAGTTCTTTAAATATAAACTTCAATTTAGTTTTGCTATTATTTTAAAAATTATAGAGGTTGGTAATATGGATTTTATCAGTATAATTATGGGAAGTAAGAGTGACTGGGAAGTAATGAGTGAATGTGTAGAAGTATTAAAAAAATTTGATTGCTTATATGAGGTTATTATTTCATCTGCCCATAGAAGCCCAGAAAGAACAAAAGATTATATAAAAGATGCACAAAATAGAGGTGCTTGTGTATTTATAGCAGCGGCAGGAATGGCTGCTCATTTAGCAGGAACAATAGCTGCTCAAACTTCCCGTCCTGTTATAGGAGTGCCTCTTAACTCAAGCCCATTAAATGGTTTAGATGCCCTACTCTCAACAGTTCAAATGCCAAGCTCAATGCCTGTAGCAACGATGGCAATAGGTAAAGCTGGAGCAATAAATGCAGCATATATGGCAATGCAAATTTTATCTCTTAAAAATGAAGAATTAGCAGGAAAACTAATAGAAGACAGAGTAATAAAATCCAAAAAAGTAGAATTAGATTCTAATGAAATTGAAATTAGGATAGTTTAGATGCGTGAAAATTGGATTAAGATAGAAGAATTTCTAACAATTACAGGGCTTAATATAGAAAATATTAAAGAGTTAATTACAAAAGGGCAAATTAGTGCAAAATATATTAATAATATATTATATGTCGATAGCGTAAGTGGAACAAATGCCCTTGTAAAAAGCACACAAAATACTTTAGTATCAAAAAATATTGATTCTGATTTTATAGAACAAAGCATAGGGACAATACTAAACTTACATGATAAAGTTGTAGAAGCAAAAGATGAAACAATAGCATCAATTAAAAATGAAAATCAATTCCTAAAAGATTCTCTCCTTAGTGTAAAAGAAAGTCAAATTGAAGATAAAAAAACAATAGAAAACCTAAAACTAGAAATAGAAAATAAAAAACAAGAATTAGAAGCAATACAAAGAAAGTATAAGCTAATGTGGGGAAAAATGCTAAATAAAAACCATTAAAATTCTAATCATATAGTTACAAAAATACCACTTATTTTGCTATAACTTCAAGTTATGCTTTAAAAATTATGTTTATATTTCATTTACTTTTAAGATTTATTTAAATCTATAACTTTATTTAAATCTATAAAGGAAATTTATTAAAATTATAAATTAAAGGACAATATAATGAAAAGAAATGCTTTTAGTATGATAGAGTTAGTATTTGTTATAGTAATACTAGGAGTTTTAGCAGCAGTAGCAGTTCCAAGATTTGTTGCTACAAGGACAGATGCACAAGTTGCAACAGCAAGAAGTGATTTAGCTTCAGTTCAAAAGGCAGTTGTTGCTAAAGTTTTTGCAGATAATATTGACCCTACAGCAAGCAAAGTTCCAGCTCCAAATGACCCAACAAAAAGTAATATGATTACTTGGAGTGAATGGTTAATTGAAGTTGGTGGATTAGATAGAAGTAGATGGAGAATTATTGGAAATGGTAGTGGGAACAATAGTATAGGTTTAACTGCAAATAATGCGATTCAATCAATTAGGAAATGTAAAAAGTCCTTCTGGAAGACAAACTTTTAAAGGCGGATGTGGGGCAATAACTAGGCATTAATGTAAATACAGGAACATTGGAGTTTCATCCACAAAATATAGGTGGAAGAAAAGGGTCATTTTGCACATTATTAAAAGATTCTTATGCTACATCTTCAAGCAATGGAAATAATATTCTTTTAGCTTCAACAGGAACTATTGATTAATTTAATTTTTAAGAATTTAAGTCCTATTATTTTTAATATTTAACTTATTATATTATAAATTTGTATTTGACAAATATTTAATTTTGAATAGAATCTTTAGTTACAAAGAATAATGCAATAACTCCAAACATAATAGAAACTAATGAGGCAATTAAAATTGATAACTTAGCTAGAGTAACTTGAGCTGGGTTAGAAAATGCAAGATTTGCCACAAAAATTGACATAGTAAATCCAACACCTCCCAAAATACCAACTGCTAAAATATGCCCATAGGTTAATCCAGATGGTCTAACTGCAACATTTAACTTCTCTCCCAAAAATGAAAACAATAATATACCAAATGGTTTTCCTATAACTAGACCTAAAATGGTTCCAAGTAAGATTCCATCTACATTAAAATTCATACTAGATTCTAAACTTATGCCTGCATTTAAAAATGCAAAAATAGGCACAATAAAATACGCACAAATAGGCTGTAATATGATCTCCATTTTTACAAGAGGATTTTGTGCATATAAAGAATATTTTGCTATTGTATCTAGCATATGAACTTGTTTGCTTGTTTCTTCAATATCAATTTTTTTATTTTCATCAGATTTAAAAAAGCTAAAGATTCCATTAAAAAAATCATAAAAAAATCCCTTTTTCTTAAAATCCTGCTTAGGTAAAGTGCTAGGCTTTTCTTTTAAAAGCACATTATTCCATTCTTCTAGCATATTTAAAATACTTATAAAATACTTTTTTCTTATATTTGAACGACCAGGTATCGCAAAAGCCAATATAACTCCTGCAATAGTTGCATGAACTCCACTATGAAAAATAGCAATCCAAAGCAAAATACCAATAAAGACATAGCTAGAGAGATATTTTGTATCCCTATAATTTAAATATATCAAGATACAAACTAAAACAATAGCTATATAAATCCAATACATATCAAAATGATTCGTATAAAGAAATGCGATAATTAAAATTGCACCTAAATCATCAAAAACAGCTAAAGTAACTAAAAATATCTTTACAACTCTAGGTATTCTTTTTCCAAGCAGTAAAATAGCACCAAGTGCAAATGCTGTATCTGTACTCATAGCTACACCAAATCCGTGTGCTGAAGGTGTATCGTGATTAAAATATAAATAAATAATAATAGGAACTGTAATTCCACCAAGTGCTGATAAAATAGAAAAACTAACTCTCTTAAATCCTGCTAACTCACCATATAAAACCTCTCTTTTCATCTCTAGCCCAACCATTAAAAAGAAAAGCGACATTAATACATCATTTACAAAGTGAATAATGCTAATTTTCACATAACTTCCTCCTACAAATGCACCAAATTCGCTATCCATTATCCTAAAATATAAATCTTTGTAACTACTATTTGCTACTATAACTGCTAAAACTACACAGAAAAATAATAAAACACCACCAAAAGATTCGTGATTAATAAAGTTATTTAAACCTCTTTGAAGCTTTTCTTTAACATATAAAGTAGTTTGTAGTGGATTTGTATTTATATAATGATTTTTTTTATTATTAGTATCCATCTATAGTCCTTGGAAGTATAAAAATAATTTAAGATTCTACCAAAAAAATATTTTTTAAACTAATTTTTAGGATTTTTTTCATAGTGTTTCAGCTCTTATTTTTAAGTAAAAAATTAAAAGGATAAAAATGGAAAAAATTGGTATTTTTTATGGAAGCACCACAGGAAAAACTCAAGAGATTGCAGAAAATATTGCATCAAAATTACAAAATTGTGATTTAATTGATGTGGCAAAGGCTTCTAAAGATGATATATCAAAATATACAAATTTAATACTTGCATCTTCAACATATGGTGATGGAGATTTACAAACAGATTGGGAAGATTTTGCTAACAATATTAATGAAGATGATTTTATTAATAAAATTGTTGCAATAGTAGGATTAGGAGACCAAGATGGATATAGCGATACATTTTGTGATAGCATAGGCATATTAGCAAATTTAGCAAAAAAAGCTACAATAATTGGAAAAACTAAAAATGAAAATTATGAATTTTCTCAATCTAAATCAATTAGTGGAGATGAATTCTTAGGACTAGCCATTGATGAAGATAATCAAAGTGATTTAACTGAATCTAGAATAGATTTATGGATAAATAATATAAAAGAAAAGTTTAAATAGCATTAAGTAAGCAAAGCTTACTTAATCAAAATTTTATACACAACCTATTTGATTCCTACCAGCTTGCTTAGCTAAATATAAACCTTCATCAGCCTTTTTTAATAAGTCAATATAAGTTTTTGTAGAATCATCTCTTTGTGCTACACCAAGAGATATGCTACCCTCCCAAACATCACTAGGAAATTCCAATCTTATTTGAGATATTTGTAGTCTGATATGCTCTGCTAATTTCATAATATAAGTAAGGTTGGTATTATTAGATAAAACTACAAATTCATCCCCACCCAATCTACAAACAAAATCATCATTTCTAACAGAATCTCTAATAGCTCTAGCAACTATTTTTAAAACTTTATCTCCACATTCATGTCCTTGAGTATCATTAATATGCTTAAATTTATCAATATCAATCATAATGCAAGTTATGGTAACTCTATCATCAAATGGTTTTTTCCATTCATTTTGAAGATATGCGACTGCTGCTCTTCTATTTCCTAACTCTGTTAGAGAGTCAGTTAAAGCCATTGCTTTGAGGGTATTATTCACTTTTTGTAATTCTTCTGTTCTAGCTTTAACTTGCTCTTCAAGGGATTTATTTAAACTCATAATTCTATGATTCATATTCGTTGTTCTTGAAAAAAGCTGATTAACTGCATATAAAAGTGGTGCAACTGTTTCATCAACTATTTCTTGCACGCTATCAAAAGCATTTTTTGGACTTTTTCCTTGCTTTATAAAATTAATTTGTTTTGCTAAAATTTTATCTGTACCTAAGATATGTATAGAAATCCAATTTGCCAAAAAATGGAATAAAAATTCTGGTCCAATTAAATCATTTTTAACAGCTTCATAAAGTTTTGCAGCTTCCTGTAAAAACATATTATGTGCGTGTTTGTGTGCATTTTGATGTCTCTCATCTACATTAAACTCACTCATATACACTTCTTCATCTCTAAAATGAACTTTTGCATATAAAGCAAGATTCTCAAAATATTTGTCTAAAATATCTACAGATAATCGTTCTTTTGAAAAAATACTCTCACCTAATTTATTAATCATATTAACAAGCATTTTATGTTGCTCATCTATTGTATCTATATTAGTTACATATGATTTATTCCACTTAAAAGTAAGCATATACTTTAATTTCCCCCACCAAAAAATATGTGAATTATATCACATATTTTATTTTTTAAAGAGAGAAATTATCAATTAGATTAAAATTCAGGTATGTATAAATTTGGTCTTTTTTATCAATTTTTTTATTAATAATATCTAAATATTCTTCTTTATTTGGAATCTTGCCCATTATAGCACATACCGCAGCTAACTCTGCACTACCCAAATATACTTTTGCACCCTTACCCATTCTATTATCAAAATTTCTTGTGCTAGTTGAAAATACTACTGAATTATCTTTTACCCTTGCTTGATTCCCCATACATAAACTACAACCCGGGGCTTCCATTCTAGCACCACTTGTTCCAAATATAGCATAATAGCCTTCTTGCATTAATTGTTTTTCATCCATTTTTGTAGGAGGAGCAACCCAAATTCTACTGTTTAACTGCCCTTCACCTTTTATTACTTCACCAAAAGCCCTAAATAGTCCTATATTTGTCATACAGCTACCTAAAAATACTTCATCGATGAGATGAGGACGATTTGTATTAGACAACACTTCACTAAGAGTAGCAACATCATCTGGGTCATTTGGACAAGCAACTATTGGTTCTGTAATTTCTTTTAAATCAATTTCAATTATTTCTTCATATTGAGCATCACTATCAGCTTCTAATAGAATTGGGTTATCAATCCAATCCTGCATTTTTTTAGCCCTTCTTTGTAATGTTTCTTTGCTTTCATATCCATTATTAATCATTGCATTAATCAATGCAATATTTGATTTTAAATATTCTATTATTGGCTCTTTATCTAACTTTATTACACAGGCAGCCGCACTTCTTTCAGCACTAGCATCACTTAATTCAAATGCTTGTTCTACCTTTAACTTCGGTAATCCCTCAATTTCTAAAATCTTACCATTAAAGATATTTTTCTTATTCTTTTTCTCAACACTTAATAATCCTTTTTTAATAGCATAATACGGTATTGCATTTACTAAATCTCTAAGTGTAATTCCCTCGTTTAATTCACCCTTAAATCTAACCAAAACAGAAGGCGGAACATTAAGAGGCATAATACCATTTACAGCAGCAAACGCTACTAATCCACTACCTGCTGGAAAACTAATACCTATTGGGAATCTAGTATGAGAATCTCCACCTGTGCCTAGGGTATCTGGAAGTGTAAATCTATTAAGCCAAGAGTGTATAACCCCATCTTTTGGACGCAAGGAAACCCCACCACGACTTGTTATAAAACTAGGTAATGTTGCTTGAAGGGAAACATCTGCATCTTTTGGATAAGCAGCAGTATGGCAAAAACTTTGCATAACAAAATCTGAGCTAAATTTTAATGCAGCCATTTCTTTAATCTCATCTCTAGTCATTGCACCAGTAGTATCTTGCGATCCAACAGTTGTAGTTATTGGCTCACAATATTCCCCTACTCTAACACCTTTTTTACCACAAGCCATACCTATTATCTTTTGCGCTAATGTATATCCATTAGTAGAATCTCTTGGAAAAATTGGTTTTGCAAATATATTTTCTTCTCCCATTTTTAAAAACTCTCTAGCTTTATTTGTTAGTTTTCTGCCTATAATTAAGTTTATTCTACCACCTGAACGGATCTCATCAAATATAGTATTTGGCTCTAAAGTAAATTTAGTAACCTCTTTACCATTACATTCTATAATTCCTTTATATGGATATATTATTAATTTATCACCTTCTTTGATATTTTCTACATTTGCAACTATAGGAAGGCATCCACTATCCTGACAAGTATTAAAAAATATTGGTGCTATGACTCCCCCTATTACAATTCCGCCACTTTTTTTATTAGGAATAAATGGTATTTCATCTCCGAAATGCCACATTATAGAATTACAAGCAGACTTTCTAGAACTTCCTGTTCCTACAACATCTCCTACATAAGCTACTTTTCCAAATTTTTTAATAGAATCTAATCTTTCTTTTGAATTTGTAATTCTATTTTTAAGCATAGCTTGTGCGTGAAGTGGTATATCACTCCTTGTAAATGCATCTCCTGCAGGACTTAAATCATCAGTATTTGTTTCTCCATCAATCTTTAATGCAACAACTTCTATCTTCTCATCTAGAGGCTTTTTATTTAAAAACCATTCTGCATTTGCCCAAGATTCTATAACTTCTCTTGCAAAACTATTATTTTTGCTTAATTCTGCGATTGTATCAAAATTATCATAAACAAAAATTAGATTTTTAAGAGCATTAGCACACTCCTTAGCAATAACAAAATCTTTATCACTTAAACCTATAATTAAAGGCTTAATATTATATCCACCGACCATAGTGCTTAAAATTTTAATTGCTTCTTGTTTAGAAATAGAATCTACTTTTATTCTATCTTCCAAAATATCTCCTAAAAATTCTGCTTTGATCTTAGCACTTTCATCAACACCCGGTGAAACACGATTAATTAATAGATCTTTAGCAAAATCTACATCTTTATTACTTTTTATCAACTCTATTATATTTTTTATCTCATCTGTATTTATTGCTAATGGAGGGACATTATCTCTTGCTCTTAATTCTTTTTGATTCAAATACTTAGCTTTAAATTCCATAAAGTTTCTCCTTAATTAATAAAATATCTGCTTAAAATTTCCTTTTACATAGTATAATATATTCTTTTTAAAATATGAATACACTAAATAAGGATTAACTATGAAAATTTATCAAAATGTAACTGAATTAATAGGTAACACACCAACACTTAAGATTAATAATATAAACACTCAAGCGAATATTTTTGTAAAATGTGAATTTATGAATCCAACAGGGTCTATAAAAGATAGAATATCTTATTCAATGATAAAAGATGCTTTAGATTCTAATAAAATTACAAAAAATACAACCATAATAGAACCTACAAGCGGAAACACAGGTATTGGACTTGCAAGCATATGTGCATCTCTTGGACTAAAGTTAATTATAACAATGCCAGAATCTATGAGTATTGAAAGAAGAAAAATAATATCAATATTTGGAGCAGAATTAGAACTAACTCCTAAAGAAAAAGGTATGAAAGGAGCGGTTGAGAGAGCAAAAGAACTGCATAATGAGATAAAGGATTCAATAATATTAGATCAATTTAGCAATCCAAGCAATCCAAATATACATAGAAATACCACAGCAAAAGAAATTTTAGAAGCACTTGGTGATATTAAAATTGATGTTTTTGTAGCTGGAGTTGGAACAGGAGGGTGCTTAAGTGGGGTTGGAGAAATATTAAAAAACAAGAATCCAAGTATAGAAATAATAGCAGTGGAGCCAAAAGATAGTCCCGTGTTAAGTGGAGGAAATCCTGGAGCTCATAAAATTCAAGGAATTGGGGCTGGATTTGTGCCAGATAACCTAAATACAACAATATATAAAGAGATAATAAAAGTAGATTCTAATGACGCATATATTGCTGCAAGAGAATTAGCGGAAAAAGAGGGATTATTAGTTGGTATTTCATCTGGAGCTAATTTTTATAGTGCAAAACTACTAGCTAAAAAATATCCAAATAAAAATATTTTAACTATTCTAAATGATACAGGTGAAAGATATCTTAGTACAGAACTATTTGACATATAGTTATTTGATATAAGGGGCTAAAGGGGCTAAAAATGAAAAATATATTTATTATAAATGTAAATTATAAAACTAGTTTAGAAGAAATTGAGAAGAATTTAGCAAGCCATAGAGAATACTTAAAAATTGGCTATGAAAAAGGTATATTATTAGCATCAGGTCCTCAAAATCCAAAAACCGGTGGTATTATAATTGGTATTTTTAATAATATTAATGAAGCTAAGGAATTTAGCCTCAATGACCCTTTTATTAAAAACAATCTAGCAGAATCTAGCATAATTGAGTTTAATCCAATTTTGCACTGCAAAGAAATACAAAACAAGATTTAATAAATATCATATATTACTATAAAACTAGAGGCTTGGTGATAAAGATAAAGAATAATAAAAAGTAATTTTTTATAAAAACTTTAAAAATATCATCAAGCTTATAATTATTTTGATTGCTATTATGAAAGTTTGGCTAATTTTAGTAGTAAGTTAAATACTAAGATATATCTTTTAAAGTATATTTAAAATATTAAATTCTTCTAACGTATATTTAAGCAATTATAAATTTAGTGATAGGAATTCTAAATAATTTTAAATTTAATTAATTTATATTTAACTAAATCAATGCTCATTCCTAACATATTTGCAGTTTGTTCAATATCTCTATGATTTTCTAAATAAGCTTCTTTAATATATTCTTTTTCTAATTCATCTAATTTTTTTGGTTTTTTTTCAATCCTAGGCTCTAAAAATAAATCATCTTTTGATATTATCTCCCCTTCACTTAAAATTGTAGCCCTCTCAATAATACTTAATAATTCCCTAATATTACCAGGCCATTTATAGCTTAATAAATATTCTTTTGCTTCTTTTGATAATATCTTGTTACCACATTTATAAGTTTTAGCAGTATTTTTTAGATGAGATTCTGCTATGTTTATAATTTCATCTTTTCTTTCTCTTAATGGAGGAATTCTAATTGGTATTGTTTGAAGACGATAAAATAAATCCTCTCTGAAATTATGGTTATAAACCTTATCTTCTATATTTGCATTTGTCGCAGAAATAAATCTAACATCAATCTTAATACTTTTTACTCCACCTAACCTTGTAATCTCTCTTTCTTGAAGCACACGAAGAAGCTTTGCTTGTAGGTTAAGTGGCATTTCACCTATTTCATCTAAAAATACACTTCCTTTATGTGCTACCTCAAATAAACCCATTTTAGAATTACTTGCATCAGTGAAAGCTCCTTTTTCATATCCAAATAATTCAGATTCTAGTAAATTTTCTGGTAAAGCTGCCATATTTATAGCAATAAATGGATAATCTTTTCTCTCTGAATTATCGTGAATAAACTTTGCAAAAACTTCCTTTCCAACACCGCTCTCACCTAATAACAATACATTTGCATCACTTTTAGCACTCTTTAAGGCTAGATTTTTAATAAATACTAGATTCTTGCCCTCCAAAACTATTTTACTTGGTTGCTTTTTAGTAGAAATCTTAGATTTAATTATTTTTTCTTTTTGTGAGCGTTTTATTGCCTCAACTAATAAATCAATATCAAGTTCTGTTTTTATAAAAAAATCTTTTACGCCAAGCCTTAAGGCTTCAATAGCTATATTTATAGAGGCATAACCTGTTATTATTATTGCCTCAAATTTTGAATCTAGTTTTTTTAAAAAATCTATACCATTCATATCTGGCATATTTATATCTGTAATTATTAAATCACAACTATCATCAATATTTTTTAAAGCATCTTTTGCATTTTTATAACTTTTAATTTTAAACTCTTTATACTCACTAAGAGATATTTCTAAGGATTTTCTTAAATTTATATCATCATCTACAATAACTATATTCATACTTTATCTCTTAATAATTTTAATATTAATTTTACCATCTTTAAAATACGCTATAACCCTTTGTGGTTTTATACTAAATGAGATTTTAGAATGTATTGCATTATTAATATACTTTACATCATCTCTAATATTATTATCAATAAATTTATTAAAACATTCTAAGATTTCATCTTTATTATCCTTTAATGCTAGATATATAGCATTAGCAGAATCTAAATCAAACTTAGAATCTATCAAATTACATTCCCCAACAACTTCATAAGACTTGCTTTTAGAAAGTGCTTTTGATACATTATATTCTTCTCCCATTAAAATATGATTCTTAACAATTGCTCTATATGAGATGATATATTCATTCCCAAAAGATAGAATAAAGCTTAAGAAAAGAAAAAATATAACCCTCATAACTCTTTATACATTAAATTCTTCTAAATCATCTAAATCTTTTTCTTCTTTTTGACATTGTGATATATGAACTACCTTATCTTTTTTATCAAGAGATATTAGCTTAACACCACTCGTATTTCTGCTTGTATCACGGATTTTATCAGCCTCTACACGAATAATTTTTCCACTACTTGTAAGAAGCATTAAATCTAAATTATTATT
Source organism: Helicobacter sp. MIT 14-3879 (assembly GCF_003364125.1). Classification (NCBI taxonomy): domain Bacteria; kingdom Pseudomonadati; phylum Campylobacterota; class Epsilonproteobacteria; order Campylobacterales; family Helicobacteraceae; genus Helicobacter; species Helicobacter sp. MIT 14-3879. The sequence goes on along the minus strand of NZ_NXLP01000010.1, from coordinate 42,824 downwards.
ATTAAAACTTAATACATTTACTAAATTGCCTGTTTTTTCTGTGAGCTTCATTGCAATAACACCCTTACCAGCACGATTTGTAAGGCGATATTCTTTAGCTAGTGTTTGTTTGCCAATACCAAGCTCACTAACACTAAATATTTTATCATCATCATTTTCTAACATAATAGCACCTACAACAAAATCATCTTTGAATTTAAATTTAATTCCTGTTACTCCTCTGCTAACTCTTCCTTGTTCCCTAGTCTTTTCAAGCGGAAATCTAAGAGCATATCCTTTATATGTAGCAATTAAGACATCTTTTGTTTGTGGATTTGCAATATGTGCTGTAATTAATTCATCATCATTATCTAAATTAATTGCCTTTATACCATTTGAACGAATATTTTTATACTCACTTAGGTTTGTCCTTTTTATTACCCCTTTTTTAGTGAAAAATACCAAAGACTTGTCATCATTAAAGTCTGTTGTAGTGATAGTTGCCATAATCCTTTCACTTTGTTCTTTATTAATTAAATTTACCACAGCCTTACCAATAGCAGTTCTACTTGCCTCTGGAATTTTATACACCTTTAACCAATATAACTGACCTGTATTTGTGATAAACATTATTGTATCGTGAGTATTTGCAATGAAAAATGATTCTATAAAATCATCATCATGCGTATTGCCACTAATCTTTCCTTTGCCACCTCTATTTTGCTTTTCATAAACTTTTAGCTGAACTCGCTTTACATAACCTCTATGGCTCATTGTAACTACTACACTCTCATTTGGTATCAAATCCTCAATATCAATAGTTTCATAATCATCTTCAATTCTAGTCTTACGCTCTGTGCTAAACTTATCTTTAATTTCTTTTAACTCATCTTTAATAATTCCATTTAATTTATCTTGACTTTTTAAAATAGCACTTAAATATTCTATTTCTTGCAATAGTTGCTTATATTCAGATTCAATCTTATCTCTTTCTAATCCTGTTAATCTTTGCAATCTCATCTCTAATATTGCTTTTGCTTGTGCTTCACTAAGGGAAAAATTTTGTATTAATCCATCTTTTGCTACCTGTGTATCACTAGAACTTCTTATTAGCTTAATTACAGCATCAATATTATCTAATGCTATTTTTAAGCCCTCTAAAATATGTGCTCTAGCCCTTGCTTTTTCTAGCTCAAAAAGACTTCTTCTAATTACAATAGTTCTCCTATGATTTAAAAAAAGATGTAATAATTCTAGAAGAGTAAAGACCTTTGGCTCTTTATTATTAATTGCAAGTAATATTATCCCGAATGTAATTTCCATTGTAGTAGTTTTAAAAAGATGATTTAATACTATCTCATACATTGCATCTTTTTTAAGCTCAATTACTACACGGATACCGTCTCTATCACTCTCATCTCTAACTTCATAAACACCATCTATAACTTTTTCTTTTGCAAGATCATTAATTTGTTCTACAAGCCTAGCTTTATTTACTTGATATGGAAGTTCATCAATTACTATAATATCCCTTTGTTTTGTTTTTTCAATATGAGTTTTTGCACGAATCTTAATTTTACCCTTACCACTTTCATAAGCTTCTTTAATTCCATTTCTACCGAAAATAATTCCGCCTGTTGGAAAATCTGGTCCTACTATAAATTCCATTATATCTTCTAAATTTGCATTATTATTATCAATTAAATAAATCAATGCGTCAATTACTTCATCAATTCTATGAGTTGGTATATTTGTTGCCATACCAACAGCTATACCACTTGAACCATTAATAAGAAGATTTGGGATTCTAGTAGGCATAACTTCTGGTTCTTTTAGTGTGTCATCATAATTAGGGATAAAATCAATAGTATCTTTATCAATATCCCTCATTATTTCTTCAGCTGCTTTTGTCATTCTAGCTTCAGTATATCTCATAGCTGCGGCACTATCACCATCTATTGAACCAAAGTTCCCTTGTCCATCAACAAGCTCTAATCTCATAGAAAAATCCTGTGCCATTCTAACTAGTGCGTCATATACAGCAGTATCTCCATGTGGGTGGTATTTACCTATTACATCACCTACAATTCTTGCACTCTTTTTATAAGCAGAATTAGAAGTAACACCTAAATCATTCATAGCATAAAGAATCCTTCTATGAACAGGCTTTAAGCCATCTTTTGCATCAGGCAATGCCCTACCTACAATAACACTCATAGAATAATCTAAATAACTATCAGTAATAGAATCTTCAATATTAACATCAATAATATCTGTATTATTTAACAAATCTTCCATAATCTATTTAATAATCTCCCTTTGGATTAAATCAAAACAATAATTTTATAAAAAATTTTCTTAAACCTTTAAAAATATTTTAAATTAGCTTTGTTATACTTTAAAAATTATCAATGATAAAAAAGGAAAGTCTTGCAAAAATATAAAGTAAGAATCTATTATGAAGATACTGATTGTGGCGGAATAGTTTATCATACAAACTACATTAAATATTGCGAAAGAGCAAGAAGTGAAATATTTTTTAGCTCTAACAAAACGCCAAATATAAAAACTATTGGTTTTGTAGTTAAAAGTTTAAATGCAAATTTTATATCTAGTGCAAAACTAGGAGATTTATTAGAGATAGAAAGTAAAATCTTAAGGCTTGGTTATAGCAGTGTTATTCTAAAGCAAAACATTTTTTTAAAAAATAAACTTATTTTTGAATGTGATGTAAGATTAGCTTGTATAGATATAATAAATAAAAAAATTGTAAGAATCCCTGATGAGATTCTTAATATCTTAAAAGGTGAATATAAATGAATGAAGAAATAATATATCCAATTATTTGGGAATATTTAATATTTACAACAAACAAAGATGAATTATATGAAAATATAAAAAATAAATTTAAGAATTTAGAATATAAGTTAGAAGACTCTAAAAAAAGCAAAAATGAAAAATATAGTAGTCACAATTTTACTATTAAAGTAATAAATCAACAGCAAAGAGATGAAATTTTTAAAATTATCTCTAAAATTAATGGCGTGAAATTTATATTATAACTATTTTATATAATTTTATCTAATTTTAAAAAAACTTAAACTAGAATTTCAAGCTTAAAACTACAAAGAGCGGGAATGGCGAAATTGGTAGACGCACCAGACTTAGGATCTGGCGCCGCAAGGTGTGGAGGTTCGAGTCCTCTTTCCCGCACCACTTCTAAAATTTTATTTAATCAATATTTTTAGGAATTAATAGTTATGGAAATATCAAATCAAGCAAACCTTCCAACGAAATTTGGAAACTTTATTATTCAATCTTTTAAAGAAGATAATTTAGAACATTTAGTTATTATGACAAAAGAATTAAGTAGAACTCCATTGGTTAGAATTCATTCTGAATGCTTAACAGGAGATGTATTAGCTAGTAAAAAATGTGATTGTGGAGATGAACTACACATAGCAATGAATAGGATATCTAAAGAAAAAGGTATGATTATTTATTTACGACAAGAAGGAAGAGGTATTGGACTATTTAACAAAATAAATGCTTATGCTCTACAAGATAAAGGTTATGACACAGTTGAAGCAAATGAGGCTTTAGGATTTGCTAGTGACAATAGAGATTATAAAATAGTTGGCAAGATACTTAAACATTTTAACATTGATGAAATTTGCCTACTTACAAATAATCCTAAGAAAATAGAAGCTATATCTAAATTTGTATCTGTTAAAAGAGATAGCATAATTGCTACTCCGAATAAATATAATAAAAAATACCTAATGGTTAAAAAGCAAAAACTAGGTCATCTTTTATGAAATGAAAAATAACTATTTCATTTATAATCTAAAAGCTATTTTAAGAAGTCTCTATCCTTCATTGTTACTTCCTAAGAATAGAGAAAAACTTTTAAAATCATTAGATAAAAGAAATGACTTAGAATACATTAAAAATAGAGTTAATTATTATTGCAGATTAAATGATTTTAAAACTTTAGGAGAAGATTCTAAAGAACTTTCATTTTTACGCTTTACTATAAAGAAAACTGTGTATTTTTTTGATACTTATGAATATGCTATGTATTTTCCAAAAGATTTTAAAGCCTATTTTGCATTTGGTGATATTAATTATTTTTTAGATAAACCATCTATTACAAAATCCCGTCCAATAACAAATGGGGGGGGGTATAATAAAAATCAAAATTCTATTTTATTAAACCTTGATAAAATAAGACATTTTACTTTTATCAATGATAGATTTAATTTTGATGATAAAAAAGCTTTACTTTTTTATCGTGGTGGAATCTATCAATCACATAGAATAAAATTCTTTGAAAAATACTTCAATAATAAAATATGTGATATAGGACACACAGGCTCAAAATCTATAAACAAGCAATGGCTAAAGCCAAAAATTAGCATTGCTAAACATTTACCATATAAATTTTTATTATCATTAGAAGGCAATGATGTAGCAAGCAACCTTAAATGGGTGATGAGCTCAAACTCACTTTGTATAATGCCAAAACCAAAATTTGAAACTTGGTTTATGGAGGGAACACTAGTTCCAAATTATCATTATGCTGAAATTAATGATGATTATAGCAACTTAGAAGAAGTATTATGCTATTATAGGCAAAACCCAACAAAAGCAAAAAATATTATACAAAATGCCCAAGAATACACTAAACAATTTTTTGATAAACAAAGAGAAGATATAATTTCCATTTTAGTTTTAGAGAAATATTTTTACTATACAAAACAGCTATATAAAATTAGAATCTAAGTTTAAAATAGTAATATTTTATAAAAGGAAAATTATGAATATATTTTTTTCAAAAAACTTTATCAATACAATAAAAGCCATATATATATGGCTACTTGGGCTTAGTATAGGTATTATATTTTCAAGTGGTGCATTTATTGCTAGTGTATTATTTTATGCAAAAGATTTTGGAATAGAACTAGAGAAATTTGAAGCTGGTATCTTGATGACAGAGATATTTTCAAGAATTAATATTTTCTTGTTAATTATAGCTTTCATAATAACATTTTATGAGATTCTATCACTTAAACTTGAGAGTGGATATAAAGCCCAAAAAAGCATATTATTTATAAGCAGTTTAATTAGCGTAATTTGTATATTTTTGTTTAGTCTCTATTATACACCATATATTATAGAGCAGCAAAAGATAGGCGAAATAGCAATAAATACAAATCAATTTCTTTCAATGCACAAACAAAGTGAATGGGTGTTTAAAATATTATTTTTTACATTAAGCTTTAATTTAATTTATAGAATCTTAAAGAAATAAAATGTGGCTTACAAAATATAATGCAAGTGGAAATGATTTTTTAATTAGCATAGGATTCATTAAAAAAAATCGCTCTAAACTTGCAAAAAAGTTATGTAATAGATTTAGTGGTATTGGAGCTGATGGATTTGTAGTGTTACTTCCTAATAAAAAATTTGCATATGAATGGGAATTTTATAACTCTGATGGAAGCAATGCTAATATGTGTGGGAATGCCTCAAGGTGTGTAGCCCACTATGCTTATAATAATAAACTAGCCTCAAAAAATCATACTTTTTTAAGTGGTGCAGGTGAGATTAAGGCAAATGTGTCTAATGATATGGTTGAGATTAATTTAGGAAGGGTTGCAATTCTAAAAGAAAATATAATTGAAGATAATCTTAATTTTTCTTTATTGGATTCTGGAGTGCCTCATCTAGTTTCATTTGTAAAATCTAAAAATAATTTTAATGATTATGAAATTAACTTCTTAAGAAAACTACGATTGAAATATAATGCAAACGTAAATCTTGCATGTATTTTAGATAGAGAAAATATATCTTTATTAACTTATGAAAGAGGTGTTGAAAATATTACTCTTGCCTGTGGAACAGGTATGGGAGCAGTATATTTCCTAGCACGATATAACAATAAAATTAATAATAATGCTGTTTTAACCCCGCCAAGCAATGAAAAATTATACTTAAGAAAAATAGAAAATGAAGTATATTTTAAAGGTAAAGTGCAAAAGATTGCTGAAATTTTTATCTAAAAATTAGACTTATTTAATGGAATACTATAATTCTCTAATCTATCTAATATCCTTTTATATCCTTTAGTAAATTTATCATATATTAATGGCTGATAATTATTATAACTATCTTTAGAAGAAATGCTAGCAGGTATTATATTATGGACTATTGTAATATTATTTTCTAAAGTATCAATAGACGATAAATTAGAAATATAAGTAGAATCTAAGCTACTTTTTCCATTAAAGACAAATTCTGCTTGGTATATTATAGTATCTTTATCTTTTGGATTCTTAGCTCCACCATATATAAAATTACCTAAACTATATACTATTTTTCTACCCTTATATTCCTCTATACCTTGTAAAACATGTGGATGATGACCTATTACTAAACTAGCGCCATTATCAATAGCAAAATGTGCTAGTTCTCTTTGAATATTATTGGGGATATTTTCCCTCTCCTCTCCCCAATGAAATGTAAAGATAACAATATCAGCACCCATACTATAAAGCTTTTTAATCTCATCTCTTACTTTGTTTTTTATATTAAGATTCCACCCACGATGACCACCAAAACCAAATTTCTTTCCTTTAATTTCTATAATATTTAAATTTCCTTCACCAAAATACTCGATATTGGCACTATTTAAGGAATGCAAAGTATCTTTAAAGCCCTCAACTCCATAATCTCTAGTATGATTATTTGCAATATTTACAATCTCAATACTAGCCTCTTTTAAAATATTTGCATATTTACTAATACCTTTAAAACTAAATTGTTTTTTAAAAGCATTATTAAGATTTTTATCGCTTAGCACTCCCTCTAAATTTCCAACACTTAAATCATCTTTACTAAGAACATCAATAACACCTTTACTAAAATACTTATAATCTCCATTTACCTCATAAAATTTTTTATTAAAAGTAGCTCCTATTGCTCCTTTATAATCCCCTAATACATTATCCCCAATAAAACTAATTTTAATAGATACACTAGGCTCTTTTATCTTAATATCATTAACATTATTATCAATATAATTTTGATTTATTTTATTTTTTGTATTTTGTTGTTGAATATCATTTTGGTCTATATTACTATTTTGTCCTATATCTTGTATGGCACATCCACTAAAAATAAATATAAAGATAAATAATTGTATTCCTAAAATATTAGTTAAATAGCATTTAAATTTGAATAGTTCAATAAACATATTTTTTCCTTAATATAAGTGTGCTAAATTTTCTTTATACTAAATTATTATTCATAAGCTCTAATTTATATTTAAAGAGTGTATTTTCTAAATTATGAAGTGTTAAAATTTTAACGCTATTTTCAATTAAGGCAATAGTTTGTGCTAAATGAAACAAATCTCTACCATATACATAAATTCCAAAACCTTTTACAACAATCACATTTGTATTATTTTGCTTTAAAAAATTACATATTTCTACATCAGCTCTATCTTCCCAACTACTAAATTCCTTTGGATCATAAATTGATATTTCTCTAAATTTTTTATATCCATAATAATCTTTTGGGATAATTTTAAAATGATTAATAGAATAAGCTGTGGTAAATGGTGGCAATGTATATGCTATACATCTTGCTTCGCTTATTTCCTGATAAATATTAGAATGTATTACTGCATCAGCACTTGCCTCTTGATAACTATAATCTCTCTTGTGGGATAAGATTATAAGATTCTTTAGTGAAATATCATCAAAAATTGCATTACTTGTATTAATAATGAATTTATTTTCATTTATTTTATGAGAAATTGCCCCGTGAGATATATCAAAAAAGTTTTTTCTAAACATAGCTAAAGATACATTCTTAAGCTCTTTTATAATTTTTTCATCTACATTTTTTATCATTATGTCATTTTAACATAAATTTAGAATTTTAATTAAATAAATTTATATTATATTACAATATATATCAAAATAATTAAATAATTTATGTTAGAAAAGTTGATATTATTAGACTAATATTTATATTAAATTCTATATAAAATAGCAATATTTTTATTTGAGTGCTAATTTTTTAAAAAATATGCTATAATTAATTTTGAATTTCTTAACTTAAGGAGATATTTTGAATAAAAGGCAAAGACTATTAGACGAAATGATTGCTATTTATATCAAAGATGGTGAGCCTATTGGTTCAGAATCTTTGCGTCTTATGGTAGATATCAAAATATCATCTGCAACTATAAGAAATTACTTTAAAGTCTTGGTTGATGAGGGTGTATTATCACAACCTCATATAAGCAGTGGTAGGATCCCTACAAATAACACACTAAAGGAGTATTGGAGAAAAAAACTTTCTATAAAAAATACTTTAATTATTAATAATTTAAGCAAAATAGAATTTGCTAGTAAAAAATATGAAATTTTTTGCAATATTAGATTTAAAAAAAGTGGTATTTTAAAAAAGGTGTTAAATTTTGAAAATGAATATAGTATTTTAGTTTTTGATAATAATGAAGTGGTAGTTCCATATTCAACACATTTACATACATTTATGCAAGAATTAATCCATCAAGATATTGATGATATTAAAAACATAGCAAAGAGTGTATGTGCAAATACTTTATTTAAAAAACTAGAATATATATCAAATATAGAAGTTTTTAATTTTGGCTATGAATTTTTAAACATCACAAATGGAAGTCTAATACTAGAAATTATTAATAGTCATATTTATTATAGATTAAAAAATGGTTTTTATTTTGATTTATTTCCAGATGGCTATTTAGGTATTATACAAGATATTAAGCTTGATGATAACTATGGAAAAATATTTATCTTTGGAAAGTTACGTTGTAATTATGAAGAATTTTACAATGAAGTTGCATCTTAAAAAAAGGAGGTTAAATTGAGCGAAAAAAACGAACAAAATAATGATGAACAAAATGAAGAATTGCAAGATTCTAATGCTAATTTAGATTCTGCTAACGAAAGTTTAGATGAAGTAGAATCTAATGAAGAAATCAACAAAGATTTAAAAATAAAAGAACTAGAAGATAAATATTTGAGAGCTTATGCAGAATTTGAAAATATAAAAAAGAGATTAGAAAGAGATAAGTATCAAGCTTTAGAGTATGCAAACGAGAGTATATTAAAAGATTTTTTACCAATCTTAGATACACTAGAATCTGCACTAAAAGGTATTGATACTTCCAAAGAAGATTCTGCAATAAATAGTATTATAGATGGCATTAAACTTACCATCGATAATTTTACAAAAGTATTTAATAAGCATAGCGTAGAGGTTATATCCACTGATGGTGAATTCGATCCTAATCTTCATAATGCAATTATGCAAGTTAATGATGAAACCAAACAAGATGGAGAGATAGCACAAGTTATTCAAAAAGGTTATAAATATAAAGATAGAGTAATTCGCCCATCTATGGTTGCAATTACTAAAAATAATTAAGGAGATTAAAATGAGTAAAGTTTTAGGAATAGATTTAGGAACAACAAATTCAGCAATGAGTATTTTTGAAGGTGGAGAAGCTAAAATAATTACAAACAAAGAGGGTAAAAATACTACTCCTTCAATTGTAGCCTTTACAGATAAAGGAGAGATTCTAGTAGGTGAGAGTGCAAAGCGTCAAGCTATAACAAACCCAGAAAAAACAATTTATTCCATAAAAAGAATTATGGGACTTATGATTGATGAAGATAAAGCTAAAGAAGCACAAAAAAGGCTTCCTTATAAAATCGTTGATAGAAATGGAGCCTGTGCTATTGAGATAAATGGTAAAGTTTATACTCCTCAAGAAATTAGTGCTAAGATTTTAATGAAGCTTAAAGAAGATGCTGAAGCTTATCTTGGTGAGAGCATTGGTGAGGCAGTTATAACTGTTCCAGCATATTTTAATGATAGCCAAAGAAAAGCTACAAAAGAAGCAGGGACAATAGCAGGATTAAATGTATTAAGGATTATCAATGAGCCTACTTCTGCTGCCCTTGCCTATGGATTAGATAAGAAAAATTCAGAAAAAATAGTAGTTTATGATTTAGGGGGTGGAACATTTGATGTTACTGTCCTTGAAACAGGTGATAATGTTGTTGAGGTTTTAGCTACTGGTGGAGATGCCTTCCTTGGTGGAGATGATTTTGATAATAGAATAATTGATTGGGCAACAAATGAATTCAAAGATGAAAGTGGGATTGACATAAAAAAAGATGTTATGGCTCTACAAAGACTAAAAGATGCAGCAGAAAATGCCAAAAAAGAGTTAAGTAGTGCAAGTGAGAGTGAAATAAATCTACCATTTATTACAGCTGATGCAAGTGGTCCAAAACATTTAGTTAAAAAACTAACAAGAGCTAAATTTGAAAGTTTAATTGATGATTTGATTGAACAAACAATTAGTAAAATTGATGAGGTTATCAAAGATTCTGATTTATCAAAAGCAGATATTAGCGAAGTTGTTATGGTAGGAGGTTCTACTAGAATCCCAAAAGTCCAAGAAAGAGTAAAAGAATTTACAAATAAAGAACTAAATAAATCTGTAAATCCTGATGAAGTAGTAGCAATAGGGGCAGCTATACAAGGGGGTGTGTTAAAAGGTGATGTAAAAGATGTTCTTTTACTTGATGTAACTCCTCTTAGCTTAGGAATTGAAACTTTAGGTGGTGTAATGACAAAGGTTATTGAAAGAGGTGTAACCATACCAACCAAAAAAGCACAAGTTTTCTCAACTGCTGAAGATAATCAACCTGCTGTATCAATACATGTTCTTCAAGGTGAAAGAGAGCTTGCAAAAGATAATAAATCCTTAGGTAAATTCGATTTAACAGGAATTCCATCAGCTCCTAGAGGTGTTCCTCAAATAGAAGTAACATTTGATATTGATGCAAATGGCATATTAACTGTTAGTGCAAAAGATAAAGCAACAGGCAAATCTCAAGAAATTAAAATAACAGGAAGTAGTGGATTAAGCGATAGTGAGATTGATAAAATGGTAAAAGATGCTGAACTTCATAAAGAAGAAGATACTAAGCGAAAAGAAGTAATTGAAGTTAAAAATACTGCAGATTCTTTAATATATCAAACTCAAAAAAGTTTAGACGAGATAAAAGAAGGATTGAGCGATGATGATAGAGCAAATATAAATAAAGCAATTGAAGATTTAAAAGAAGTATTAAAAAATGATAATGCTTCTAAAGAAGAGATTGAGAGCAAAATTAAAGCTCTAAATGATGTTAGTCATAAACTAGCAGAAGCTGTATATGCAAAAAATGGTAAAGAAAATGCTAATCAAAAAGAAGAAAATAATAAAAAAGATGATGATGTAATAGATGCAGAAGTAGAATAATTTTACTTAAGAATCTAGGATTCTTAAGTAAAATAAAAATTTTTAAATTTTATACACTTCTCTTTTATGTAAACTAAAAGATACGACTTCCTTAAATCCAATATCCTTTGCAAGAGAAATTGCAAAATCTTTTTTAAAACCAACTTGACTTGGTGAGTGAGCATCAGAGCTAAATGTTATTGGAATCTCTAATTTATATGCCAACTCTAAAATGTCCCTACTTGGGTAAATCTCACAAATTGGCTTTCTAATACCAGCTGTATTGATTTCTAATACCATATCATTATCTTTTATTGCCTCTAGTGTATTATAAATATCTTTTTGTAAAGAAAAAGATGGCTTATTATTAAAAATTTTAAATAAATCAAAATGTCCTACTATATCAAAAAGCCTACTTTCAGCCATAGCAATTATAGATTGCAAATATTGTTTCCAAGCGTCATTTATATCAATTTTATTATATTCGCTTAAAAATTCTTCATTATCAAAACCCCAATTATTTAAAAAATGCACAGAACCTATTAAGTAATCAACATCACTTTCTAAAACTTTTTTTTCTATCAAGTATTCTTTTTTATAAATATAATCTACTTCAAAGCCAACTTTAACACTAATCTTATCTCTATATTTCTCTCCCAAAGCTCTAATCTCATAAATATAAGAATCTATTTCATTAACACTCATTCTATATTTTTTATCAAATTCCATAGGTGCATGACAAGCAAATCCAAATATATTAATTCCATTTTTTATTGCAGATTCTACATACTCATAACACTCACCAATGGCGTGATTGCATAATTTTGTATGGTTGTGTAAATCTATATTCATTGTAAATCCTTTTAATAAGTTATTAACTAATATTTTTAGAATTAATTATATTTTAATAAATGATTTGCATTTTTTAGTAAATAAACTATCCCAAATCTAGCAAAAAATTCACAAGCATTATTAACATTTATAATCTTATCATTACTTCCTATATAAATATCAAACTTTATACCTCTACTTTTCAAGAAATACATAGAGTTTGAATTAAATCTATATTTTAAAAGTAATTTTAAATCTTTTGCATCTGGGGTTTTAAGATAGTTAATAAATTTATTTTCAAAGCCAATATTTTTTAAAAAATACTTCATATAAACTTTACTATTTTTAGCAAATAGCCCAAGCTGTTTATGTATAAACCAATCATCTATATCATTAAAAAATGCTGGTGATAATAAAATAAGCCTATTAATTCTAGTATTGTTTTTTAGGCTAAATTCTAAAGCATTCTGTGCCCCATAGCTAAAACCCGCTATATTATAGTTTCCTTTATATTTTTCTAAAATATCACTAAAAATTTCATAATCATTTTCAAAACCAAATCCACTAAAAAATCTCAAGTAAATAATTCCCTATTTAAAATATCTTTTAATTGTTCTTTTGATATTTTTTCTTTTTCAAGGAGTATTTTTTGCACCTCTAGTAACGCATTCTTTGAGCTTGTAAAAAATAACTTTAATTCATCTTTAACATCGTTTAAAATTTCTAAAATATCACTATAATCTACTATTATTCTGCCAGCCATTGCATAAGTTTCACACATCTCTCTTGCTATTTCTTTAGCTATTGCTATATCTTCTTTACAATTTGTATAAGTTTCATTATGATACATTTCCAATACAACATTACCACTAAGAGCAACCTTTATTATATTTAATAAATCTGTTTTAGATAGGATATTTTTATCACTATTTTTAATTGCATCTCCAATCAATGATACTTTATCAAATTCTATCTCACACCAACACGCACATAATGCTTTTGCTGCTTGATAAAGAGATATAACATCTTTTTCTTTATCGCTAAAGCTTAATTGTTTTTTAACTCCACCTGAAATTTTATTATGAGAAATGAAAAAATCATCATTTGTAATAATCTTAGAATTCCTCCTTAAAGCATTAAGGGAGGCTTCATTAACAAGAGAGGCTATAGAAGCACCGCTAAAACCAACGCTATATTTTGCAATTTCATTTATATCAACGCTATGATTTTTGCCATTTAAATAAAGTTCAATGATTTTTGACCTTTCTTCTAAATCTGGTAAATCAATATAAATTCTCCTATCAAATCTACCAGAACGAAGAAGTGCGGGGTCTAAAACATCTATCCTATTAGTAGCACCAAGCACAATAACCCCGCTACTATCAAAAAAGCCATCCATCTCTGTTAAAAGTTGATTTAATGTAGCCTCTCTCTCATCACTTCTATTTCCACCTCTAGCCTTACCCACTGCATCAATTTCATCAATAAAAATAATACTAGGTGATTTTAATTTTGCTTGATAAAATAGTTCTATAACACGTTTTGCACCAACCCCAACATATATTTGTGAAAATGAACTACCACTTTGGTAAAAAAATGGAACTTTTGCTTCATTTGCTATTGCCCTTGCAATCATAGTTTTACCAACACCCGGTGGTCCTACAAGCAAAATTCCCTTTGGAAGATAAATGCCTTTTGTTTGATATTTATAAGGATTTTTTAAATAATCAATAATTTCTAATAAATCATCTTTTACTTCCTTAATGCCTGCTATATCATTGAAAGTTATAATGCTTACTTGATTATTATTGTTAATGCCAACACTAGTAGCAAGGTTATTATGGGTTTGAGATTCTTTTTTAGCTTGCTGTATAGGAAAATTATTGTTAATTTTTCTACTTCTAAATAAGGCGTTAAATAAAACTGCTATTCCCAATAAAACAACTATAATAATACCTATATCAGCCAAAATATTATTAAATGAATTGTTTGTTTTTACTTCTATTGCAATATTTTTTAACTCACTTAAATTAATTATCTCTTTTGCAATTTTATATTTTTTGTCATTTGCATTGATATAAATATAATTATTATCAATAGACATTTTATTTATGCTATTGCTAGAAATTAAATTTTGAAATTCATTAATATCAATAAGTATGCTATTATCACGAAATATTAAAATAAGACTTAATGCTATAATTAAAGCCAACCCAATTATAATAATAAAAATATTTTTAGATTTCTGCATAATTCATATCCTTATTTACTTTATAATCATTTATTCTAACCCATTTTAAAGAAAGATTTTTATCACTTTTAATACAAATCTTATTAAAAAATTGGTCTAACCCATAAAAATAATCTCTTTTTTTATTTTCAACTAAAACTTCTAATTCTCCTTTATTTTTTCTAAAATCTAAATTCTTGCTTTCAATTAAATCTCTTATTAATTTTAGCCTCTCTTTTGCTAATACCTTTGGAACATCTATTTTCATCTTACTAGATGGAGTATTAGAGCGAGGAGAATAAATAAAAGAATGAATATGAGTTAATGGAAGAATCTTTAAATTACTAAAAGCCTCATTAAAAACCTCATCTTTTTCAAATGGATGTCCTACTATAAAATCAGTGCCTATTGCAAAGCCTTTTTTTGCAATCTTATCAAATAAAATATAATCATTTTCAAAACGATTTATCCTATTCATAACTTTTAGCATATCATTGCTTGTGTGTTGTAGTGCAATATGAAGATGCTTTTCTAGGAATGAAGAATCTAGCAATTCTAAAAAATCTTCTTTAATTTGTGATGGTTCTAAACTACCTAATCTTATTCTTTTAATACCACTAATTTTTGAAATATCTATTAAAAGTTTTGGAAGTGTATCATTTGTATCTTTTCCATAACTACCAAGGTTAGTTCCGCTTAAGACAACTTCGCTAATACCACTATCTGCCAATCTCCTAATTTGTTCTAAAATCTGTTCTTTTTTATGACTCCTTGATTTTCCCCTAACTTGAGGAATAATACAATAGCTACATTTAAAATCACAACCTTCCTCAATTTTTATAAAGCCTCTACTCTTTCCTATAACCCTATCAATAATAACATCATCAACATGATTTAAATCATCACTAAAGTAAAATCTCTCTTTTTTATTTAATAAATTTGCAATATCTTGTTTTTTACTATGTCCAAATGCACCATAAACTACGCCATTTTCATAAGAATTCTTACCTAAACCCTCTAAGCCACAACCTGTAAATATAATCTTTTTATTTAGTTTTTTAACCTTAGAAATATATTCTTTTACCGCCTTATCTGCACCATTTGTAACACTACAAGAATTAATTACAATAAAGTCTGCACTATTCTCATCTAAGCTTAATTCATAATCTTTTAATGATGCAATCATTACTTGTGTATCATAGATATTTGTTCTACAACCAAATGTTTTAAAAAATACTTTATTGCTCATTTAAAACTTCACCATTAGTTAAAAATTTATCTTTTGGAATGATTGTAGTTGTAGGATATGAGATTTCAATATCATTTTCTTTTAAAAAAGATTCTACAATCTCGCCTGAAATAAGGCTATTTATCATAAGTGTTGCATAGGCATTTGTTTGAAACCATATAGATATTTTAATACCATTTGGCACAATAAAACTAAACACTCTAGGCTCTACATTCATATCTCTAATAGAATATTTAATCTTTAACATACTTAAGTTTCTCCTTGTAGATTCTGTATAACCGCTTGAATATTTTTTAGCAATATTACTAGCAATAAGGAGTGCTTTTTTATAATTACTATTAAAAGTAATTGTTATATCTATACCATCCCAAACAGTTTTCATATTTGAGTGAGAATAATTTGCAATCATAGTTGTAAAAATTAAATTATTTGGTATAAAAATTATCCTACCTGCTCTGCGATTATACTTATACGTAGTATAAGTTACATCTTCATATAGTGTAATTCTTAACATTGATATATCTATAACATCACCTACATAAGTTGTATTATCCTTTACAACTCGAATTCTATCACCTGATTTTATACTCCCTCCACCAACAATTACTATATATCCAAAAAAAGACATAAACCAATCTTTCATTGCAATAGCTAAACCAGCAGATACAAAACCAATAATAGCTATAATATAAGCTACATTTTCAATATATGCAAAAAGCAATATTAAAATAATAATACTAATATTAGCAACATTTATAACCTTATTTATCATATATCCATTATTATTATCATCTCTTTGTGCATATAGCTTTAATAAGAATTTTGTAATAAATGAAATTATAGAAATCACCGCAATAGTAACAATTATATAAAGTAATTTTAAAGATTCTTTTTTAATATCATTATTTACTTTTTTAATATCATTATTAGCATTTTTCTTAAAAATATCAATATATAGACTTGAAATTTTTTTAGCAGAATCTAGTTCTGTTATCATTTCTTTTGTATTTTGAAATTCTTGTTTTTTGCTATTGTCTCTACTTAAAAGTTTTGCTTTTATATGTAAATTTGATAAAAGATTATCTAAATCCCTATAATTATCCTCTATGATTTTTATTTGAGAATTAATATTATTTATATAAGATAATCCGCTAGAGATTAAAAATGGATTTGTAATCCTTGGAATTTCATTTACATTTTGCACTTCTATTAACTCTTTATAAGGCTCATTTTTATAATTTCTAAGTAATTCTTCTTGCTTTTTTATAGTATGATATTTTTTATCTAAAGTATGGAGTTTATTATTTATCTCTAAACTTTGTGGCAGCTTTTTTAGCTCATCAATTTTAGATTCTAAATTTATCATTTCATTATAAATAATATTATATTCATTATAATTTTTATACTTTATAATCCAAGGATTATTTTTAATATTTAACTCAATATCACTTAATTCATCTGAATAAACATTTATAAAAAAAATTAGAAATAATAAAATAATTCTCAAAAATATACCTTTTATAAAATAGAAAGCAATAACTCTTTTGATGGATTTTCTAAAATCTCCATTTTACCAATACCGTTTGGAATAATAAATCTTAACTTATCATTTTGGCTTTTCTTATCTAAATAAAAATTATTATAAAATTCATCCTTATTATTAACTTCATAGCTGATAGGAAGTCCAAATGAAAGTAATAAATTTTCAATTCTACTAGATTCTTTTTTAGTAATTCTATTTAATTCTAAAGCTAATTTATTTGCCTTAATAATCCCCATACTAATTGCCTCTCCGTGCAAATATGTTGAATAATTCCCAAGTAATTCTATAATATGACCAAAGGTATGACCATAATTTAGCCCTGCTCTAACACTATCCTCTCTCTCATCTTTACTTATAACATCTGCTTTTATTTCAATACTTCTTTGTATTGCATAAGTCAAATTATCTTTATTATTTAATAAATCTGCATTTTCTAGCCATTCAAAAAAATTTCTATCAAAACATACTGCTACTTTCACTATCTCACTAAGACCAGAAATAAATTCTCTTTTATTTAAAGTGGAAAGGAAATTTACATCAATATAAACTGCCTTTGGTTGATAAAAAAGTCCAATTAAGTTTTTACCAAAAGGTGTATTAATGCCTGTTTTACCGCCTATACTAGCATCAACTTGTGATAAAAGTGTTGTTGGGATATTTATAAAATCAATACCTCTTTGGTAGATACCAGCAGCAAATCCCGCCATATCACCAATAACTCCGCCACCAAAACCTATAATCAAGGACTTTCTATCCAACTTATGAATAAAGGCATTATTTAAAATCTCCTCAACACTCTGCATATTTTTATAAATTTCTCCATCTTTTAAAGTGCAAATAAAAACTTGCTTTGAATGAAATTTTGATAACAAACTTGAGATATGAAGTGCAGATACTCTTGGATTAGTAACTATTAAAACTTTATTATGATGAATTTCGTTTAAATTACTATCTATATTTCCCAAATAAACATTATAGCTTCTATCTTGTAAGTCAATTTTTATTATTTTCATAGCTTTTCTTTAAACATTTAAGATTCTTATTTAATTTTATAACTTTTTTTGTAACAATTTCTTTAAAATTCAAAATTATTCTATATTGGCAATAATATCTGTGGATTCTTATTGATATTTAAAGATAAATAATCTGAATTTTTATTTAAAAACCAAAAAATTCTGCGTCTAAGCAAATCAATTTCTAGTGGTATAAACTGCAATATCTTATTATTTGTTTGATACAGCCAAAGAATCGGATTTTTGGAATTTGTATGTTCTATCTGAATTTGTTTATTAAAGATTCTGCCTAGATTACGATAATAATTTGCAATATTTACATCATATTCATCATCAAGCTCAAATTCATAAAGTTTAATATCAAAATTAATCTGTGAAGCTATATCAAGAATCGTATAAGCAATATTTTGTATATGAAGTGAGTTTATAGAAACTACCACTAAGGCATCTTTAACTTCACTTAATCTAGTGTATTTACCAACCTTTAATATCGGGCTATTTGCTTTATATAAAACCTTTCTTGATTTTGCATACTTAAAAATTTCGCTAGAAACAATAATTAAACCTATCTTTTTATAAGAATCTTCTTGAATTTTTTTTGCTATACATTTATTATTATAATCAACAATAACTCTAATATCTTTATTCTCTAAGTTTTTAATTTCCCTTAAAACATCGATCTTGCTTGGATTTATAATATTGATAACTAATTTATCATTTTTAATCTTTTTATGCAACCAAAGAGAATCATTAATAATATCAAATATCTCTTTTTTATTATGCTCTCTAAAATCAATATATACATAAATATCAACTCCAAATGGAACAGGAAAGTTATTTTTATTATTACTAATTCTTTTATAAATATTATTTAAAATTTTAGGGTCACCAACAGCAAGGATATTATCATTTGGCAATATTATTGTATTAGGGTTAATTGTCATAAAACTATTTTGGCGATAGATTCCAGCAATCTTCCACCCTTTTTGTAAAATTGAACCCACACTAATATAGGCATAGGCACTACCAAATGGAATGTTAATCTGCATAATCTCTCCCTTATTTAATCCAAAGCCTCTTGCAATAATTGGGATATTTGGAACATTTTCTATCAGAGATTTTGCTGTTAAAAATATAGTAGAAATAGTATTAATACTAGAATCTTGAAGTAAATCTTTATTAATTTGAGATTTAGAATCACAAGATAGAATAATTGGAATTTCTTTCTCAACACTCCTAATAATAAAACAAACCTCTTCTCTTTGCTTTTCATCTGGTAAAACAACAAATATATTATATAGACTATAATTAATTAGAGGTGTTAAATAATACGCTGAAGTAGGCTCAAAATTATATAGTTTAAAACTATCACTAAACTTTAATGATATTATTTCTTCATCATTAGAAACAACTATATATGAATTATTGTTTTGATATTTTTCTAACAATAATTCTAAAAAAATCTTTGCTATTTTGCCTTTTGCAATGATTAAAACCTGCTTCATTAACAACCTTTTTAACTACTGAAAAATAACTTTATTATTGTATAAAAAATAAACTACAAATACAAAATTTCTTTTAAATGATATTGTTTTAAAGAATTTATAAACTTCTTTAAAGAATTTAACTATTAAAATTTTGGGGTTAAGTCTATAATACAAAGGTTATTATGCGTTATAATATTGACTTTAAAGATACATTTGATGATAGTTTGCTCTTTTGGATTGAAAGATTTATACATTCAAAAATTGTTACTCTATCATCAAGAAATGTTAAAAATAAAGCCGAACTAAACAATGTTCTAAATACACTACGATTTGGTATTAAAAATATTGAAGAACTCAAATTATTGCTAAAAAAAGTTAGAAGTATAGGTCTCATTGGAATAAATACTTATGGAAATCCACTAATAAAACTATTTTATTATTTACAAAATTTTGGATTTGCTTCAATAAAAGAAATTGATGAAGAAGTTTTAAGAGATTTTTTAGCTATTTCTTGTGCAAATCTTAGCAATGCAAGCAAAAAAAATCATCGTATAGTTTTAATTGGTTTTTTTGGTTTTATTGATAAACAAAACGAAGATGATAATGAAAAATCATATATCTTTAACATAGAATTAAAAAATATTGGAGATATTAAAGGCAAAAGTGCAGAAAAACTTCCGTCATTTATGAATGAAAATGAAGTTTCCAGATTTATATCAACTATTGATATTTTTCCCTTCTCAAAGAAAACAAAATACAGGAATCAATTAGTTATAAAATTAATATTATATACAGGAATTAGAGTTAGTGAAGCACTAAATCTAAAATATAAAGATATTAGCAATGAAAATGAATACTATGTAATACAAGTAAGAGGTAAAGGAAATAAACCTAGAGTTGTAATGATTTTAAAAAAACATATTGAATGCTTATTATCAAAATGGATAGAACAAAAAAATACATTAAATTTAAAAAGTGAATATTTATTTTGTAATTTTAAAGATAATATGCTAACACAAGCATATGTAAGCCGTATTGTAGAGAAAGTATTAAGTTATGCTGGAATTAGAAAAGAAAAAAATGGTGCTCACATGCTAAGGCATTCATTTGCAACATTATTATACCAAAAAAGCCTAGATTTGATATTAGTTCAGGAGGCTTTAGGACACTCAAGTATATCTACATCAAGAATATATACACATTTTGATAAAACACGACTAAAAAAAACTACTTCTATTATGGATAACATAAACAATACATAATAAATTTATACTAATTTTATTAACAATTTAAAAATTTTAATGTTAAAATTTTTATGTCCATTTTATTTTAAAGTTAGGGAGGCTATATGGGACAAAAAGATGATAATAATATTATTGAAAGCTATACAGGAGTAGCGGCAAACAATAAGGCTAGTAGAATACCAGCCATACTAGACTGGCTTCAAAGTGCAACAGGACTATTTCTAGCATTATTTATGATAGCTCATATGTTTTTTGTATCAACAATACTAATTAGTGAAAAAGCTATGTATAAAGTTACAAAATTCTTTGAGCTAAGTTTTTTAAGTAGCACGGGAGAAGGTTGTCCTTTAGTGGTATCTATAATAGCATTTGTAGTATTTGTAATTTTTATTCTACACGCATTTCTTGCAACTAGAAAATTTCCTATAAATTACAGACAATATTTGAGATTTAAAACACATAAAAATATGCTTCATCACGGTGATACAAATTTATGGGGAATTCAAGCATGCACTGGATTTGCAATGTTTTTCTTAGGAAGCATTCATTTATATATTATGATGACACAACCTCAAACAATAGGACCTGTTGGTTCTGCATATAGATTTGTTCATCAACATTTTTGGATTCTATATATAGTATTATTATTTGCAGTGGAACTTCACGGCTCAATAGGTTTATATAGACTTGCTGTAAAATGGGGTTGGTTTGAAGCAAATACTCCACAAGTAACACTAAAACGATTAAGGGTATTTAAAACTTGTCTTAGTGTATTTTTTATAGTGTTAGGACTTCTAACTTATGCAGCATATGTAAAAAAAGGTCTTAGTTTAGATTCAAATATTGATTATATGCACTATGAATATAAAGAATTTAAACAAACAGCACAAAAACCTATAGTAGAAGAAATAATAGAAGATTCAGAAAAAAATGTAAATGAAATAGGGGGGTCTTTATGAATATTAAATATTGTGATGCATTAATTATAGGTGGTGGGTTAGCCGGACTTAGAGCTTCTATTGAGTGCAAGAAAAAAGGCTTAAGCACAATAGTTTTAAGTCTTATACCTGTAAAAAGAAGTCACTCTGCAGCAGCTCAAGGTGGCATGCAAGCAAGTCTTGGAAATTCAAAAATGAGTGATGGTGATAATGAAGATTTACATTTTATGGATACAGTAAAAGGAAGTGATTGGGGTTGCGACCAGCAAGTCGCTAGAATGTTTGTTACTACTGCACCTAAAGCAATTAGAGAATTAGCGCAATGGGGTGTTTCTTGGAGTAGAATCCAAAAAGGCAAAAGAGAGGCTATCATCAATGCACAAAAAACAATTATAGAAGAAGAAGATTTTAGACACGGATATATTCATTCAAGAGACTTTGGTGGAACTAAAAAATGGAGGACTTGTTATACAGCTGATGCAACAGGACATTCTATGCTATATGCAGTTGCAAATGAAGCAATAAAACTAAATGTTGATATTCAAGATAGGAAAGAAGCGGTTGCTTTGATTCACGAAGATGGTGTATGTTATGGTGCTGTTGTTAGAGATTTAGTTACAGGTGAACTTATAGCATATATTTCTAAAGGAACATTAATTGCAACTGGTGGATATGGAAGAATTTATAAAGATACAACAAATGCTGTTATATGCAATGGTGTTGGTGCAGCAATAGCACTAGAAACAGGTATTGCAAAACTAGGTAACATGGAAGCTGTTCAATTCCACCCTACTCCAATAGTTCCAAGTGGAATCTTATTAACCGAAGGATGTAGAGGTGATGGTGGAATATTAAGAGATGTAGATGGTTATAGATTTATGCCAGATTATGAACCAGAAAAAAAAGAGCTTGCAAGTAGAGATGTTGTTAGTAGAAGAATGATGGAGCATATTAGAAAAGGTAAAGGTGTAAAATCACCTTATGGAGACCATATTTGGCTAGATATATCAATTCTAGGTGAAGCTCACATTCATAAAAACTTAAGAGATGTTTATGATATTTGTAAAATCTTTAATGGAATTGATGTTACCAAACAATGGGCTCCTGTTAGACCTATGCAACACTACTCAATGGGTGGAATAAAAACAAATTACAAAGGTGAATCTGAACTTAGGGGATTATTTGCAGCAGGAGAAGTTGCTTGTTGGGATTTACATGGATTTAATAGGCTTGGAGGTAATTCTGTTAGTGAAGCAGTTGTTGCAGGTATGATTGTTGGAGATTACTTTAGAGATTATTGTGAGAATAAAAAAATGACAATCAAAACAAGCTCTATTGAAAAATTCTTAAATAGAGAACAACAATACCTAGAAAAGCTAATTAATTCTAATGGAAAAGAAAATATATTTGATATTAGAAATAAAATGACTAAAATTATGGATGAAAAAGTTGGAATCTTTAGAGATGGTAAGCACTTACAAGAAGCAGTTAAAGAGTTAGAAGAATTATATAAGAAAAGTAAGCATATTGGCTTAAGCAATAAACATCTACATAATAATCCTGAACTAGAGGAAGCATATAGAGTAAATAAGATGTTAAAACTTGCTCTTTGTGTCTCTAAGGGTGCATTAAATAGAACTGAAAGCAGAGGTGCCCACACAAGAGAAGATTATCCAAAAAGAAATGATAAAGACTGGTTAAAAAGAACTCTAAGCTCGTGGGAAAATCCAGATGATGAAACACCTACTATTACATATGAAGATTTAGACATCAATACTATGGAAATTCCACCTGCATATAGAGGATATGGTGCTAAAGATAATATCATAGAACACCCACAAAGTGCAATAAGACAAGCAGAAGTTGATAGAATAACTTCTGAAATGAAAACCAAAGGTAAAGATAGATATGAAATTCAAGAAGCATTAATGAAATTTGATTTACAACCACAATATAAAGCTAAAAATCAAAGATTAGGAGATTAAAATGAGTGAAAGAGTAATAACAATAAAAGTTTTAAAATATGATCCACAAAGTGCTATTTCTAAACCTCATTTCAAGGAATATAAGTTAAAAGAAATAGATTCAATGACTATCTTTATAGCACTAAATATGATAAGAGAAACCCAAGACTCTGATTTAAGCTTTGACTTTGTATGTAGAGCAGGTATTTGTGGAAGCTGTGCTATGATGATAAATGGTGAGCCTAGACTTGCTTGTAGAACGCTAACAAAGAATTATGAGGGCGGAGTAATTACTCTAGCTCCTTTACCCGCATTTAAATTAATAAAAGATTTATCTGTAAATACAGGAGTTTGGTTTGAGGGAATGACAAAAAGGGTTGAAGGTTGGATTCACTCAAAGAGTGAAAAAAGCATTGCTGTTTTAGAAGACCCAATAGAACCAAGTGTAGCTGATGCTGTGTTTGAATTAGATAGATGTATTGAATGTGGCTGTTGTATAGCAGGATGTGCTACAAAAGTTATGAGAGATGACTTTGTGGGAGCAGCTGGATTAAATAGAGTTGCTAGATTTATGTTAGACCCACATGATAAAAGAACTGATGCAGACTTTTATGAGCTAATAGGGAATGATGATGGCATATTTGGTTGTATGTCTTTAATGGCTTGCCAAGATTATTGTCCAAAAGAACTTCCTCTTCAGAGCAAAATTGCATATTTAAGAAGAAAAATGGTATCTCAATCTTTTAAATAAATTACTAGATTCTAATCAACAATTGATTAGAATCTAAACATACTTTTAGCTTCGAACTTTAAAATTGAATTTTACTATTAACAATTTTTTTTATTTTGTTAGAATCCTAGCTATAAATTTAAAAAAGGAGAACAGAATGAAAGCAATTTATAAAGCACTAATATTTTTGATAATAGGATTATTCCTTACTTCTTGTAGTGAAAATACAAATTCATTAGAACAAATAAAAAATAGAGATAAAGTAATAGTTGGAGTATTTGGTGATAAACCACCATTTGGTTATGTTGAAAATGGTGAAAACAAAGGATTTGATATATATATTGCAAAAAGAGTAGCAAAAGAGCTTCTAGGAGATGAAAATAAAATAGAATTTATACTTGTAGAAGCACAAAATAGAGTTGAGTTTCCAAATTCAAATAGAGTTGATATTATTTTTGCAAACTTTACTAAAACGCCTGAAAGAGAAGAAAAAGTGGATTTTGCCCTTCCTTATATGAAAGTAGCACTCGGAGTGGTATCAAAAGATGGAAAAATTAAAAGTATAGATGATTTAAAAGACAAAACTTTAATTGTAAATAAAGGAACTACTGCTGATTTTTACTTTACTACAAATCACCCAGAAATAAATCTATTAAAATTTGACCAAAATACTGAAGCATTTCTTGCATTAAAAAATGGTAGAGGAGATGCATTAGCACATGATAACTTATTACTTTTTGCTTGGGCTAAAAGCAACCCTGATTTTAAAGTTGGTATTGAGCATCTAGGGAATGATGATGTAATAGCACCTGCTGTTAAAAAGGGTAATACAGAATTATTAAATAAACTAAATGAAATACTTATAAAATTAGGAAGTGAGAACTTTATAAGTAAAGCTTACGATGAGACTTTAAGTGAAGTTTATGGAAAAGATATAAATAAAGATTCTATTATTATAGAACCAAAATAATATCTAGAATCCGAAAGGATTCTAGATTTACTATCAATATTATTTTTAGTTAAAACTATATTCTCTAACAACCTCGTTAATTACAAATACCTATAATAAATACAAAGAAATAAATTCTTAAGTTATAATTCATATTAAATTTTATAAATAAAGGCATAAAATGGTAGAGCGATATGCAAGAGAAGAAATGAGCAAAAAGTGGAATAAACAATCTAAATTTAATGCGTGGCTAGAGGTTGAAAAAGCTGTAGTACGTGGTTGGAATAAATTAAAATTAATAAGTGACAAAGATTGTGAGAATATATGCAAAAATGCTAAGTTTAGTATTGAAGAGATTGAGAAAATAGAAGAAATTACAAAACACGATTTAATAGCATTTACAACCTCTGTGGCTAATTCTTTAGGAGAAGAAAGTAGATGGTTTCATTATGGTATAACAAGTAGTGATACTATTGATACAGCAGTTGCATTACAAATGAGAGATAGTTTGCTTTTGATAATAGATGATTTAAATATATTACTAAGCGAACTTAAAAATAAAGCAATGATATATAAAGATACGCTTATGGTAGGTAGAAGTCATGGAATACATGGAGAACCAATTACATTTGGACTAGTAATTGCAATTTGGTATGATGAAATTAAAAGGCACTTAAAAGCTTTGCATTCAACATTACAAATTATATCAATTGGCAAAATAAGCGGTGCTATGGGTAATATGGCACATTCACCAATAGAATTAGAAGAATTTGTTTGCAAAGAATTAGGTCTTGATGTCGCTCCTGTTAGTAATCAAGTTATTCAAAGAGATAGATATGCAAGGCTTATTACAGATATTGCCTTACTTGCTAGTAGCTGTGAAAAAATAGCAGTTGCAATTAGACATTTTCAAAGAACAGAGGTATATGAATGTGAAGAATATTTTTCACAAGGACAAAAGGGAAGTTCTGCAATGCCACATAAAAGAAATCCTGTATTGAGTGAGAATATAACAGGGCTTTGTAGAATATTACGCTCATATTCAATACCTGCAATGGAAAATGTAGCACTATGGCATGAGCGGGATATAAGCCACAGCTCTGTTGAACGATTTATATTACCTGATGCGTTTATAACGCTTGATTTTATGTTAAATCGTTTAAGTAATTTAATTAAAAATTTAGTGGTATATGAGAAAAATATGTTAAAAAATTTACAATTAACAGGTGGTCTTGTCTTTTCACAAAGAATTCTATTAGAATTGCCAAAAAAAGGTATAAGTAGGGAAGAGTCTTATACTATTGTGCAAAAAAATGCAATGAAAGTATGGGAAGATTTACAAAATGGTAAAAATGCTATTAATGAAAATGGTGAGAGTTTATATTTACAATATTTACTTCAAGATAATAATTTATTAGATAAATTAGATGAGAAATCTATTAGAGAATGTTTTGAATATAGCTATTATTTAAAAAATGTTGATAGTATTTTTAAAAGAGTTTTTGGAAAAGATTTATAATATAAAATTACATTAAATATATTAATTATTTAGAATTATTTAGTGATTAAAATATTAAATACTATAATTTTATGATTTAAAATTAGAATGGAGAAAAAATGGAACAATTAAAAGTATATGAAATAGATGAAAAATTTTTAGAAGCAAATAAATTTGCAAATATTAAAACCTCTAAAGGTGATATAAATATAGAATTATATGCTAAATATGCACCACAAGCAGTTACTAACTTTATATTTCTTGCAAATAATGGATTTTATAATGATTTAAAATTTCATAGAGTAATCCCTAATTTTATGGCACAGGGGGGTTGCCCTTTTAGCAAAGATAATAAACCCTATGTTGGCACAGGTGGTCCTGGCTGGAGGATAAAATGTGAAGTAGAAAATAACCCCAATAAGCATATAAAAGGTGCTTTAAGTATGGCTCACGCAGGTAGAGATACAGGTGGAAGTCAATTTTTTATCTGCTTTGATTCTTTTCCTCATTTAGATGGTGAACACACCGTTTTTGGTGGTATCTTAAGTGATGATAATAAGAGTATGGAAATATTAGATAGTATAAAACAAGGTGATATTATAAAAGAAATTATTATTAAAGAAAAACTTTAATCTTAGTAATATGCAAAAAGCTAAAATGATAGCTTGGGCTTTTCTTTTTATAGCAATCATTGCAGAGGTAATTGGAACTAGTTTTTTAAAACTTGAAAATATATATTTTAGATATATTATGATGAGTATTTTTATATCTTTGTCTTATTACTTTATGGGAATTGCTATAAAAAAGATTCAAGTTGGCATTGCTTATGCTGTATGGGAACTACTTGGAACTATATTAATAATATTAATATCACTATTTGTCTTTAAAGAAAGTTTAAACACTAATCAAATAATTGGGATAATTTTAGCATTAATTGGAATCTTGCTAATAAATATAGGAGAAAAAAAAGAGTGAAACTATATTTATTTATCATTATTTTTTCCGCATTACTTGATATTAGTGCTAATTTATTATTAAAAAAATCTAATGGTTTTAGAAATAAAAAATATGGGATTCTAGCAATTATACTAGCTTGTATAGCATTTTGTTTGCTTTCTTTTAGTTTAAAATATATTGAACTTAGCATTGCTTATTCTACTTGGGGTGCTATTGGAATTCTTGGAACTTGTATTGGCGGATATGTATTTTACAAAGAGAAGTTAAATTATATTGGGATTTTTGGAATAATAATTACTATTTGCTCTGTAATTATTTTAAACTTAGGATAAAATTAAATTTAATTTTTATTAATTTAATGTTAGACTATTCATTAAATAAAATTATATTTAAGGTTTCTAAATATGAAGGTTTATTTTTTTGCTACTTGTCTTGGTGGAATTGCTTATTCTGATACTTGTGTAAATGCTATTAAGTTACTTCAAAATGCTGGAGCAGAAGTTATATTTAAAAAAGATCAAACTTGCTGTGGTCAGCCTAGTTATAATTCGGGTTATTATGAAGATACAAAGAAAATAGCCCTTCATAATATATCATTATTTGATAAGCCATATCCAATCATCATTCCATCTGGCTCTTGTGCTGGAGTTATGAAAGTTGATTATTTAGAGCTTTTTGCATCTGATGGAGAATATAATAAAGTAGAAGAATTCTGCTCTCGTGTATATGAATTAAGCGATTTTTTAGTTAAAGAATTGAAAGTGCAGTATGAAGATAAAGGAGAGAAAACAAAAGTTACTTGGCATTCTAACTGCCACGCTCTTCGTGTATGTAAAAGCATTGAATCATCTAAAAAACTAATACAACAGCTAAAAAATGTAGAATTAATTGAACTAGAAAGAGAAGAAGAATGTTGCGGATTTGGAGGAACATTCTCAATAAAAGAGCCAGATATTTCAAATGCTATGGTTTTAGAAAAAATAGAAGATATAAAAAGTAGAAATGTAGAATATCTAATATCAGCTGACGCTGGTTGTCTTATGAATATAAGTGGTGCTATGAAAAAAAATGGTATCAATGTGAAACCTGTGCATTTATATGATTTTATAATTAATAGAGTCAATCTATAAATAAGGATATAAAATGAGTAATAATTTTCATTCAAGCAGTGAATATAATAATATAATCCATAATAAATTAAATGATAAACAACTAAGAAAAAACCTAAAATCTGTAATGGATACATTGAAAAAAAATAGAAAAAATACTATTGCCTCTCGCTACACAAATTGGGAAGAATTAAGAGAGCTTGGAAGAAAAGTTAAGCAAAATTCTCTATCAAATCTAGCAAACTTATTGGATAAATTTGAACAAAATGCAATTAAAAATGGATTTAAGATTCATTGGGCTAGAAATTCTAAGGAAGCAAATGAGGTTATTTTATCTTTGATGCAAAAAAATGCTTCTAATGTGATATTAAAAGGTAAATCTATGGCAAGTGAAGAAATTCATCTAAATGCTTACTTAAAAGAAAATAATATCAATGCAATAGAAACTGATTTAGGAGAGTTAATAATACAGCTTATAGATGAGCCTCCTGTTCATATTGTAGCTCCTGCAATACATAAAAATCGCTATGAAATAGGTGAGATTTTTAAAGACAAGCTTAAAGCTCCACTTGAAAATGAGCCAGAAAAACTAAATGGCATTGCAAGAGAGCACTTAAGAAAAAAATTTAAAGACTTTAAAATAGGTTTATCTGGAGTAAATTTTGCCATTGCCAATGAAGGTGCTATTTGGCTTATTGAAAATGAAGGCAATGGACGCATGAGCACAACTGCCTGTGACATACATATAGCAATTTGTGGAATTGAGAAGATAGTAGAAAGCTTTGAAGATGCTAGCATCCTAGACTTATTACTTGTGCCTAGTGCAACAGGTGCTAATATCACTTGTTATAATAATATAATCTCGCATCCTCGTCAAAAAGATGAATTAGATGGACCAAAAGAAGTCCATATAATTTTGCTTGATAATAATCGCTCTAAAATTCTAGCAGATAGTCATTATTATCGATCCCTTAGCTGTATTCGTTGTGGAACTTGTCTAAACCACTGCCCTGTTTATGATAAAATAGGCGGACACGCATATTTATCAACATATCCTGGACCTATTGGAGAGGTAATATCGCCTCAAATATTTGGATTAGATAATTGTTCTCCTATGCTAAATTTATGCTCACTTTGTGAAAGATGTTCTGAAGTTTGTCCTGTTAAAATACCACTAGCAAGTCTCATTAGAGATTTAAGAAGTGAAAAAGCAGGAGAGGGAAGAAAGGATATTATGGGTTATAATGAAGTATATAGAAGTAAGATAGAAAAAACAAGCTTTGCAATATTTACAAATTTAGCCACAAGTGGCTTCAAATGGAGGCTCTTACTAGCACAAATTAGGATATTTGGAGGTCTAGGAAAAATATTTGGAGGAATAATTCCTGGATTAAAAAATTGGTTAGCATACAGAAGCTATCCTATATTAAACTCCAATCTGCACTCTAAGATAAAAAAAATGGAAGGGGTAATTTATGAGTAAAGATGTGATTTTATCAAATGTAAAATCTGCATTGGAGCAAAATAAGCTAAAAAGTGCGTCAAAAAGCTATGTTGATTTAATAAAGCATAAAGAAAATAGCATTGTAAAAGAATATATTGAAATGCAAAATGCAAATAAAGCCATGGTAATAGAAAGCAATGATGTATCAAAAGATATAAAAAAAATTTTGGATAAATTAGATTCTAAAAAGGTTCTATACAGCCTTGATGTAGAAGATTATGTAAGCAGTATCAAAGAATATAAATTAACTGCATATAATAAAAGTGTTGATGTAATGAGAGATGAGCTTTTTAGTATAGACACTTCAATTATTAAAGCAAAATGTGGAATTGCAGATGTTGGCATCTTTGGCATAGCATCATCACCAAAAGAACCTAGACTTGCTTCATTAATCACAGAAAATTGCATTGTGATTTTAGAAAAGAAAAATATAGTCCAAAGTATTATAGATGGAGTAAATACCCTAAAGGGTAAAGAAAACTTACCTAGCAATATGATTTTTATTGCAGGTCCAAGTAGAACAGCAGACATTGAACTTAAAACTGTATTTGGTGTTCATGGACCACAACAAGTATATATTATTTTAATATGAAAATATTATTTAGCCCAAGCGAAGAAAAAAACCTAATTTATAAAGATAAAAATAATTCTTATCTTTTATTTATGCAAAGCTTGCTTTTTAATAATCTTTATAATTTTAGGAAAGATGTTTTAAATCAATATTTAGATTTTTTAATAAATGCTAATAGTAATGATATTGCAAGGATTTTAGGGAGTAAAAAGGTAAATCTAGATATATTATCTGCATGTAATAATATACCTTATGCAAATACAATAGAATCTATTTTTCTTTATAATGGTGTAGCTTTTAAAGCACTAGATATAAATACTTTACCAAAAGATTCTGTTGATTATTTATTAAATAATGTAATTATTTTTAGCAATTTATTTGGAGCAATTAGAGCAAAAGACAAGATTCCATACTATAAATTAAAACAAAATGAGAAATTTGGAAAATACAATATTTCTAGTTTTTATAATGGTTTTAAAAATGAACTTGATAAATATTTAAAAAACGAGGAAGTGCTAGATTTAAGGGCTGAAATTTATATCAAAGCATATAGTCCAAATATTCCAACTACAATAGTGGAATTTTATAAAAATAACAAAAAAGTATCTCATCACTCAAAATTATATCGTGGAATCTTACTTAGAGAAATTGCTTTAAAAAAACAATTAGATATTTGTAACTTAGATTTTAAGAACTTTAAACTATGTGATGTAAAAAAAATTGAACTAAAAACAATTCTAAAATATGAAATCATATAAAGAGGTAATTTTTGAAAAAGATATTATTTATTTTTGTGATATTATTTACACTAAATGCAGAATCTTTAACACAACAACCATTAATTGTAGAATTTGATGTATTTAAAGAGGCACAAAAAATATGCCAAGGCGGAGATTACACAAAACTTCAATGTTTAGTTAGAGAATTAAAAAATTATAGCAATAGAATCTATACTAAAATAAGTGGAACTAGGGGAAGATTTAGTGTAATATTTTATGCCCTAGATTCTGATGGTAGAATAACATACCCTCAAAATATCACTCAAAAGGTTTGCGAATTCACAGATACTTTTGGTAAAAAAAGCATTTCAAAACTTAGTGGTAATGGGTTTAATTATGTGTTAGATTATAATTTTCCTGCCTCATCATCTAATAGTAGAGCTTATATTTCCTGCCATTTTATGCAAAATAATCAAATTATATCTCAAACAACTCAACCAATTAGTGTAATACCAAATGATTTTGATATACAATTAAGCATCAAAGATGCAAGAAATTCTGATTATAATCTAAATATGATAGATTACCCAACTCCAAGCTTATCCCAAGTGGAAAATAGTAATTACACATCAAATACTCCTGATTTAATCATAAAAGCTCAAACTAATACTATAAATATCAATAATAATGCTACTGCAAGAACAATTAATGGAGATATTGATAGAGGCTTTAATGAAACACTAGTGCCAATATCAATTAAATTTAGTAGAGATAATGGATTATGTAATTCTATTAGTGAGAGTGCAAATGGAGGCTTTATATTTAAAAATGGAATGTTTTTTCAGAATAATGTAAATATAAATTTTCTTGATGTAGCAAGCGGTGAATTAGAAATTATTTTAGCTCATAAATTGGATATGAACGATAGAATGACTGGAAAATGTCTGCTCTCACCTCCGCAAAGTATAGATATAACAAATGCTGGAAAAGTTTTATGTCAAAAACAAATTGTTATTAGAAAAAGAGTTGATATAGTTCCATATTCATTCTATATATCTTTAGATAATAGTGGAAAACAAATTTATTATAATCAACATAGCTTTATTCCTGCAATAATAAACCTACCAACAATAAAGCTTAATATTTCTGCAACAAATGATAGAAATCAGCTACTTAAAAATTTTACAAAAGATTGTTATGCAAAGAATTTAAGCATAAAACTAGATGATAATAAAAATAATCTAATTTTTATTAATGAGAATATCCCAAATTCCATTATCCCAAAAGATACTTTCTTAGAAAACTCCATTTCAAAGACTATTCGCAAACTATCTAGTAGTGGAATAAAAGACAGAGATTTAACCCCACTTGATTTATTTAACTCAAATGTTATCAACCTAAATGATGCTTTTTTAAAAGTTGGTTTTGAAGATTCTAATATAAAATATCCTATTTATAATATAAAACCAAAAATAACAAATGATTGGAGAATAGCCCTAATGAGAGGTAGAATCTCTCTTATAAAAAATACAAATGAGAATACCTCTCTAATAGCAAATCCAAAAATTTATTATGAATTTTATTGTAAATCACCAACTTGTAAAATAGAAGACCTAGAGAGTGTCTTATCTCCATATACAAGATTTCCAAAGTCTAATACACAGGATTGGTATATTAATACTGCCCACCCTCAAAACTTAAAAGTTATGGAAGATAATTTATCTCTAAATGAGAATTTGAGCATATATTCCATTGGCAATATATCAAATGGAGTTCAGACAATGGCTTTACAATCAAAACAAAAGGGTAGTTTTGATATAAAAGTAAAACAAGGCTTTGGATACGATGATTTTGCTTTATTCTTATATTTTGCACCAAATTATATAAATATAAGAAATGATTTAGGTGTAAGCACTAAAGTTAATTTCTAAAAGAGTTTATAAATATGAAAAATAGATTAGTTATAAAAGTGGGTAGCTCAATAGTTTCAAATGGAGATATTTTAGTATTAGAGCAAATTGAAGCATTATGTGAATTTATAGCAAATATAAAAGATAAATTTGATGTTATTTTAGTTAGCTCTGGTGCTGTTGCAAGTGGATATACAAAGCTGCATTTAGACAAAAGTTGTATTGAAAATAAACAAGCCCTAGCTAGCATAGGACAGCCTTTATTAATGGCTGCATACAAAAAAGCTCTAAAGGACTACAATATAATACCTGCACAATTACTGTTAATAGGTTCTACTTTTGATTCTAGAAAACGCACTGCTTATGCTAAAAAAACTATTGAAATTTTACTTGAAAATAATATTTTACCAATTATTAATGAAAATGATTCTATTGCACAAGGTGAACTTGTATTTGGTGATAATGATAGATTAAGTGCTTATGTAGCACATTATTTTGATGCAGATATGCTTATAATTCTAAGTGATGTTTATGGCTATTATGATAAAAATCCACTAGAGTTTAAAGATGCAAAACTAATTAAAAATATCTCTAATATAAAAAATAAGCATTTTAATAAAGAACAAAAAACAGGTAGCAAGTTTAGCATAGGAGGGATTGTAACAAAACTTATTGCAGCAGATTTTTTATTAAAACATAATAAAAAAATGTTTCTTTGTTCAGGTTTTGATTTAAATCCAAGTTTAGATTTTTTACTATATAAAAAACATAATTTAGGAAGTTTATTTGATAAAAATAAAGGAATTGAGATTTGAGAATTATATTTTTTGGAACTCCAATATTTGCTAAAAACATATTACAAGATTTAATTCAAAAATTTGAAATAATAGCACTAATAACACAAGAAGATAAGCCCTTTGGTAGAAAAAAAGAGCTAAAAATGCCAGAGTGTAAAGAATTTATTATCTCAAATGAGCTTAAAATCCCAATATTTCAACCAACAAATGTAAAAGAAATTATTAATAATATTTATTCATTAAAACCAAATTTAATCCTTGTAGTAGCTTATGGAAAGATGTTACCAGAAGAAATTACAGCAAAATTTTATTGTATTAATATTCACGCATCTATATTGCCAAAAAGTAGGGGTGCAAGCCCTATACAAGATATGATTTTGCAAAATCAAAAATATTTTGGGGTAAGCCTAATTAAAATGAATGATAAACTTGATAGCGGAGAGATTCTATCAATAAGCTATATTAAAAATAACAGCTTTGATATAGAAGAATCTAACAAAATTCTATCTAGTATTGCCTCAAGACTAGCAATAAAAACAATAAATAGCCTAGATTCCATACAGGAATTAAAGCAAATTGAAGCTGATTGCAGCTATTGTAAGAAAATTAATAAAAAAGATGGAATTATAGATTTTAATAATGCAGAAGAAATCTATCTAAAATATCTAGCTTATAAAACTTGGCCCCAAATTTATATTACTAATGGCACAAAACTATCTTGTATAGATATTAATGAAAAAGATTCTACCAATATCAAAGGAAAAATTTTAGAAATTCATAAAGACTATATTGTTATTGCTTGCAAAAGAGGTAGCATAAAAGTAAAATATATTCAATCAGTAGGTAAAAATAAACTTCCTGCTAGTGCTTATATAAATGGTAAAAGATTAAAGGTTAATGACACTCTTGAATGAAAATAAAATATTTTACAACACTACCATCTACACAAAAATATTTGATTGAAAATATAAAATCAAAGATAATTACTAATCAAACTTGTATTGTAGCAGGACATCAAAGTGATGGTATTGGCTCAAGAGGAAATAAGTGGAGCAATGTAGAAAATGGGCTTTATTTTTCATTTAATATTTTTTTGGATTCTCTTCCTGATGATTTAGCCCCTCAATCAATGAGTATATTTTTTGCGTTTATATTTAAAGAAAATTTACAAAAACTAACATCTAAGGTATGGTTAAAATATCCTAATGATTTATATATTTCAAGCAATAAAATAGGTGGAATAATTTGTAATATAATAGGTGAATTTGCAGTATGTGGAATTGGACTAAATATAGAATCTAGTGCTTTTGGCTCACTTGAGTACAAAATAGATAAAAATATCATTTTAGAAAAATATTTTAAAAATATAAAAGATTACACTTGGAGTAAAGTTTTTGCAAAGTATTCAAAAGAATTCTACAAAAACTATGACTTCTTTTTTCATTATAAAGATAAATATTTACCACTAAGAGATTCCACCCTCCTAGAAGATGGCTCTATAAATATAAATGGAGAGATATTATATTCTATTAGATAAATTATCTTCTTCTCTTTTTATTTTCTTTCTTTAGCTCTTCTATTAATACTTGAAATGGAGAAAATACCCTCTTTAGCATATTAATTGGTGCTTTTGCTGTATCTTCTAAAAGAGATAATTCTGTTACAGGCTCATTTATACTACCCTTAATTGTAAGGTCTGTAGTAATCTTGCCATCTTCTCCTAGTAAAATATATCCAAAAATTGGAATCTTATTTAAAATAGAGCTTAAGCTTTTAATAGTAGATAATTCTAATCTAATATTTAGTTCTTCTTTTTTTAAATCAACTACACCATTTCCTGTTATATCAACAGAGCTACCATTTATATTTATATCTTCTAAAGCTATATAATCACTATCAACACCCACTCTTATATTAGCCTCATTAATTTCATATCCATTTGTGCTAAAACCGGGTAACTTAAACACAACTAGAGAAGGGATTGCATCAATAAATGAGAGAATATTTTGCAAAGAAGCCATATTTTTTACACTAGTATCAAGCATACTTACATCACCTACAAACTTATTATCTCTATAAATTCCAAATACACCAAATGTTCCACCATAAACTACATCTTTTTTAAATAGGTTATTTACAAAATCAGCATTAAAATTATTTGCCTCAACATTTATTGTCTTACCATCAAGGATTATATTTGCTATACCATTTTTATTTCTTCCATTTCCTATAAAACCATTTTGTGTAGTTTTTAACATAGCTTCATCTAAAACTACATCATAACCAAATAATCCTATAATAATATTAGAAGCATTTATTAAAATATCAACAGAATCTGAAAGATTTTTTTTATTATTACTTTTTTTAAGATTCGCAAAAATAGGAATACTAGAATCTAAAATTTCATCTATATTAATATATTTATCTTTAACTGATAAATCTACATATCCACTATCAAAATCTATTTTAATATCAATTTTATCTGCATTATTATATAAATGTATATTATTAGAATTTATTGTGCCATTAATCTGAATTGAGCTTAATCTCTCTTTATTTAAAAAGTATATTGGATATTTTAGGTTATACAAATTAGCAACCAATAAAATGTCCTTATTATCTTTATTGATATTTAATTTAACATTACCATTTTTTATATCATACATAGTTAATATAGGAGCATAAGGCAATAGTTTATTAATATCATTAATACTAATTTGTATATCTTCATTAATTAATGCAGAAATATTAAATTCATCAATATTAACCAATAAATCAGAGGTGCTAAAATCCATATTTGCCTTTAGCTCCTTATTATTAAAATTGACTATTTCATCACCACTAGCAGTAGCTATTTGTAACTTACTTGGTAAAATAATTAAATCTATTTTCTTATCTTTCGTATTAATATTTACATTTACCTTGCTTGATAAAATATTATCAATATTCACATAAGAATCTATAATGTCAATAATATTGTCTTTAATATTAATATTAGATTCTTTTATAAATAAATCCATCCCAGCAATGCTTACATTTGAATTTTTTACCTTAAAACTACCATTTGGCGTAACTTTTGTTGCTAACTTTTCAGTTGGTAACAAAATATCTAAATTAATATTTCCCTCTCCAACCCCGTCTTTTTGAAGAATCGGAATATTAATACCATAAAATTTTAAAATACCAAGTATCCTATTATCTAAAAGTATATTTTTTGAAGTAAGATTTAATGAAAGTAGAGTCTGTGGAGAAAAAAAATCGCTAATCTCGACTATACTTTTATCTACTAAAACATTATCATAAGAAGCATTTTGTGTATAAAAACTAAGCTTTCCTTTATCAAACACTACAAAAACATCATCTACATTTATATTTTCTAATTCATCTTCAAACTTTAATGAAACATTTTTAAGTGTCCCTATTGCATATAAATTTTCTACAATAACTTTATCTATATTTTTATAATCTAAATTTTGTGTGTATAAATAAGCACGATTTATAGTTATGTTATCAAAAGATGCTTTTTTAAACATCCATTCATAAACACTAGAATCTAACATCTTAATATATGGTGCTAAAATATCAACAGAATCTAAACTTGTAGAATCCAAAACAATATTTAAATACTTAAAGTTTGTTTCGCCCTGATAGCTTACTACATTATCTAGTTTATTATTTATATAACTTTCTAAGTCAAATGCGAATCTAGCTCCATCTTCTATATATAATATTTTGCCCTTAATATCTAGTTCTTCTTGCTTTATTTTTAATGTTTCGATATCAAGTAAAATATCATCACCATCATTAACTAATTTAAAGGATGCTAAAACATAAGGAATATTAACCTTAAAATAATTACCATTGAAATAAATTGATGATGTCTCATTTTGGTATATAATGCTTGATATTTCTAAATGCTCAAAAAAAGATGTAATAGTAATTATACTTCTAATAATTTTTGTAATATATTGCATACTTAATGTAGAGGTATCATCTTTTTTTGATTGTTTTAAATGGCTTAAATCAATATTATTTATTTGTAATACAAGTTTTTTGTCTAATTTTAGATATAATCCGTCAATTTTAATGTTGGCTATAGATATACTATCAATCTTTATACCATCACTAAGAATCTTAAAAATCAAAGCAAAAAGTAGAATAATAATGAGCAAAATTGCAACTTTACTATATGTCTTTTTAAATATGGTATTATTTTTTTTCATATCTATTTTCTATTATCTAAGTTTAAATGCGTCATACCCTAGCGTGATAAATGTTCCAAAAGGTAGCATTGAGGTAATTATAACACATTTTAAAAAAAATAATTTAGATATAAATAATTTTGATAAATTTATACTTAGAATCTTAGGCTCCCCGCAAAGTGGTTGGATAGAGATAAAACCGACAAATATTATAAATAATACAACCTCAAAAGGTAGTTTTTTATATCAACTCACAACTTCAAAAGCTGCATTAAAAGATTTAACACTAATTCCGGGTGAAACAATGTATTTTTTTATTGAAAACATCAGTTCTACCTTTGGTTTAAATAAACAAGAATTAATAGATGCTTATAATGAATTTACAAAATATCCTGATGGTGTTATCTATCCAAATACATATAAAATTCCTATTGGAATAGGTCCTAGATATTTAATGAGTTATTTAATAAATCAATCAATGAAAGAACATAAAAAAAATGCAATAAAAATTCTAGGAAGATATGATGAAAAACAATGGTTTAACTATATAACAATTGCCTCAATAGTGCAAAAAGAGGCAGCAAATATTCAAGAAATGCCAATTGTTGCAGCAGTAATATATAATAGACTAAAAGCAAAAATGCCTCTTCAAATGGATGGCTCACTAAATTATGGTGAATTCTCACACTCAAAAATAACACCTGAGAGAATAAGAAAAGATAAAAGTGTTTATAATACATATTTAAATAGAGGGATTCCACCCTATCCTGTTGGAAGTGCGAGTATAGATGCTATTATTGCTACAATCCGCCCTGCAAATGTTGATTACTTATATTTTGTTAGAAATAAATCTGGTTCACATAGCTTTTCAAAAAATTATAAAGAACATTTAAATAATATAAACTAGATTTTAATAATTTTAATATTAGTAAATTTAATATTGTAGAATTGTTACAGGTATAATAAAATAATTTATTAAATATGTTTAAGTAAGCTATAAAATTATTTATTAAGTCCTACAATTAAAACTATATAGTTTATC
The DNA here is from genome assembly GCF_003364125.1 of Helicobacter sp. MIT 14-3879. Lineage (NCBI taxonomy): Bacteria > Pseudomonadati > Campylobacterota > Epsilonproteobacteria > Campylobacterales > Helicobacteraceae > Helicobacter > Helicobacter sp. MIT 14-3879. The sequence continues at coordinate 2,999 of NZ_NXLP01000010.1, read as the reverse complement.
TATATATTAAATAGTTAAATATAAAAATTAAGGAGATAGAATGGGTAAGTTAGAAGCCCCAAAAGACACGCCTGTTTGGGTAGATTACAACAGATGTAAGTCATGTGATATTTGTGTTGATGTATGTCCTAGCGGAACTCTTGCTATGGTAATTGATATGAATTCAATACAAGGTAAAATTATAAATGTTATTAATCCAGAAAGTTGTATTGGTTGTAATAATTGTGAGTTATCTTGTCCAGATTTTGCAATACATGTAGCAGATAGAAAAGAATTTAAATTTGCAAAACTTACGCCAGAAGCTAAAGAGATGGCAATAAAAATTAAAAGCAATAAATATATGGCAATATAAAAATAAAGGAGGGAGTATGAGAGACATTATTTCAGAAGGAAATGAGTTAGTAGCACTTGCAGCAGTTGATTCAGGTTGTAAATTTTTTGGTGGATATCCAATCACTCCATCAAGTGAAATAGCACACCAAATGAGTGTCCTTTTACCAAAAAATGATGGGGTTTTTATACAAATGGAAGATGAAATTGGTGGTATATCAGTAGCAATTGGTGCATCTATGGGAGGTGCAAAATCACTTACTGCAAGTTCAGGTCCGGGAATCTCCCTAAAAGCAGAACAAATTGGATATGCTTTTATGGCTGAAATACCGCTTGTTATTGTAGATGTTATGCGAGGTGGTCCATCAACAGGACTTCCTACAAGGGTTTCTCAAGGTGATATTAATCAAACTAAAGCTCCTACACACGGAGATTTTCAATCTATTACAATTTGTCCGGGAAATCTTAGTGAAATATATACACAAACAGTAAGAGCTTTTAATATAGCTGAAGAATTAATGACACCCGTTTTTCTACTACTTGATGAGACTTTAGGACACATGCACGGAAAAGCAACTCTACCTAACTTAGAAGATATTAAAAAAAATATTAAAAATAGAAAAAAATTTGAAGGTGACCCAAAAGATTACAAACCGTACCAAGCAAAAGATGATGAACCTGCTGTGCTAAACCCGTTTTTCAGCGGCTATAAATATCACATTACAGGTCTCACTCATGGATATACAGGTTTTCCAACAGAAGATGAGAAACTAAGCGGTGAACTAATCAATAGATTATTTAATAAGATTAATTCAAGAGCATCTCAAATAGTAGAATATGAAGAATATATGTTAGATGATGCAGATATTCTAATAATATCTTATGGCTCTGCATCTCTATCTGTAAAAGATGCAATAAAAGAGCTTAGGGGAGAAGGAATAAAAGTTGGACTTTTTAGACCAATAACAATTTGGCCATCGCCTGAAGATAAACTAAAGGAATTAGGAAAAAAATTTAGCAATATCCTAGTAATAGAGCTAAATTTAGGGCAATATGTAAAAGAAATTGAAAGAATTATGAAAAAAGATATTAAATTCTATGGAAAAGCAAATGGTAGAGCAATCTCTCCAAGTGAAATTATTAAAGAAATAAAAAAGGGGTTATAAAATGGCATACAATTATGATACATATCTAAGAATGGATAAAATGCCTACACTTTGGTGTTGGGGTTGTGGAGATGGTATAATTTTAAAAACTGTTATTAGAGCAATAGAAAATGTAGGTTGGGATATGAATGATGTTTGTGTTGTGAGTGGTATAGGTTGTAGTGGTAGATTTTCGTCTTATCTGAATTGCAATACAGTGCATACAACACACGGAAGAACCCTAGCTTATGCAACAGGAATAAAACTAACAAATCCAAAAAAACATATAATAGTAATTTCTGGTGATGGTGATGGTATGGCTATTGGTGGAAACCATACGATACACGCTTGTAGAAGAAATATAGATATTAAGTTTATCTTAGTAAATAATTTTATATATGGTTTAACAAACTCACAAACTTCTCCAACAACACCTAGAGATTTTTGGACTGTTACTGCACAATATGGAAATATTGATTATTCATTTGACCCTTGTAAAGTAGCTGATGCTGCTGGTGCTACATTTATAGCTAGAGGAAGTGTAACAAAACCTCAAACATTAGAAAAAATTCTAATATCAGGCTTTAAACACGAAGGTTTTACTTTCTTTGATATACATAGTAACTGCCATGTAAATCTAGGTAGGAAAAACAAAATGGGAGAAGCCGTAGATATGCTAAATTGGATAGATACTAGGTTAGTAAATAAAAATGAGTATGAAAAATTATCTCCTGAAGAAAGAGAAGAAAAGTTTGTAACAGGAGTACTAAAACAAGATACCTCAAAAGAAGAGTATTGTAATGCGTATTTTAATAAAGTAGTAGCAAAAGCAAAAGGAGATAAAAAATGACAGAGCTTCGTTTTACGGGTGTAGGAGGGCAAGGCGTATTGCTTGCAGGAGAGATTTTAGCAGAAGCTAAGATTATAGACAAAGGATATGGAGTTAAAGCTGCAACCTACACAAGCCAAGTTCGTGGTGGTCCTACAAAAGTTGATATACTTCTTGATGATAAAGAAATATTATATCCATATGCTCAAAATATCGATTTCATGCTATCGACTGCACAAATTAGTTATGACCAATTTAAAATAGATTTAAAAGATAATGCTATCGTAGTAGTAGAAAGCAATCTAGTAACTCCATCAAATGATGATTATAATAAATACAAAATTTATTCAATTCCAATTATTACAATAGCAAAAGAAGAGGTTGGAAATGTTGTAACCCAATCTGTTGTAGCTCTAGCAATAACTATTACTTTGACACAATGTATTAATAGAGATATTGTATATGAAACAATGCTATCTAAAGTTCCTAAAAAAGTAGCTAATGTAAATAAGTTAGCTTTTGAGTTAGGAGAAAAATACGCAAAAGAAGCTATAAAAAACTAATTTTTAAACAAAGGCAAAGCCTTTGTTTAAATTATCTAAAATTCACACATAGCCTGCGACTTTAGCAAGTAAGTATCCCGCAAGGCAGGAGCTAAATACGCCTAGCAAGCCCGGAATAATAAAGCTATGATT
>NZ_NXLP01000066.1:0-6443 GCF_003364125.1 Helicobacter sp. MIT 14-3879 | reverse complement strand
AAAATTTTAACATTAAAATTTGCGTATGATCTTGCAGTAACATTAAATCTAGGATTCCACGTCTCATAATCTCTGCTAATTGTTTAATAGATAATAATGTTATGCAAACAAAAATCTTACTATATTATCAAGCTTTGTAATAGCGAGATAATGCTCTATGCTTTTTAAGAAAAAGGGATTTTAAAAAATGTTATAATAAATTTTTGCGTTATATAAAACCAATAAAATGAGTTATATAAGTTTAGTTATATGAAACTCTGCGGGGTGGCTATACGCTAGCTATACGATAAAATGGGTTATACAAAATTGATACAAATAAAGGCAACTAAAATCAATGAGAAATATCACTGCTAAATACTTACGCTTGTCTTCATTAAAACAAAAGGGTTTGTGTGCTTTTTGCATTATTGACATTCGCACAACACAATCTTTTTTAAGTGCGCATTTACAAGATTCTATTCACGCAAATAATCAGCAAGAAATAATAGACTTTTTAAAAGAAAATTTAACGGGGGGGGGGGCAGCAAGGTTATTTAAAAAATACAACCTCTTTAGACAAGAAACTCTATGCAAACAATGCAATCCCCTCAAACAACAAATTCTCTCTAAAAAATAAAATCTATTCAAAAAAGAAAGCCCCTAATAAACCCCTAAATGCAACCTCTTTAGAAAATACCGCTTCTTTAGACAACAAACTCTATGCAAACAACAAAACTTCTCCAAGAAATACAACCCCTCTATCAGCCAAGCCTCTTTTAATCGTATGCTTTAGCTCCATAAGGTCTAAAACTCTAGCACAAGATCTTATAAAAAACCCAGATTTTCAATCCATCTATCCTTTTAGTGAAATTTATCATTTAGATTGTGGGATAATGGAAGTATTTGATAGTGGTTTTACGCCCATTTCTAGCTTGCAAAAGCTAGCCTCTAGCACTCATTCAAACTTGAAAGTTTTTTCTCAAATCACTGCTACTTTAGAGGAATTAAAGGCAAAATATATTTCCTCAAAAAGAACGTGGATAGTAGCCTTTAGTGGAGGTAAAGATTCTACTTGCATCTTACAGCTAGTCTATGAAATGCTCTGCTCTCTCCCGCCATATCTTAGGAGGCAAACTTATGCCATTGCTTCCAATACCCTTGTAGAAGCCCCGCATATTGATAAATTTTTACATAGTGTCATTGATTCTATCAATACTCACGCGAAAGAAAACTCTATTCCTTTTGAAGTCCTGCAAGTAAGCCCAAAACTCAAAGATGATTTTTGGGTCAATCTCATTGGCAAGGGTTACCCTAGCCCTACGAGAACATTTCGTTGGTGCACAGATAGGCTTAAAATCACTCCTGCTAAAAGTGAAGTTGCTAGAATCACACATCAATATGGTTCAGCACTTTTAATACTTGGCACACGCAAAGCAGAATCAAGCAATCGTAAAAAATCCATAGAAAAGAGGATTTTAAATGAAGAGGGCTATTCTCAACACCACGATTTTCCTAATACTCTTACCTATTCACCCCTAGCAGAATGGAGCACTGATGAGGTGTGGAGCTATCTTGCTACACACAAGCCCTTATGGCAAAAAGACCATAGCGAGCTGTTTGCACTCTATGCTAAAGCAAGTGGTGAGGAATGTCAATTTATCACAGATTTATCTCAAAATAGTTGCGGAGGCTCAAGATTTGGGTGCTGGGTATGCACGGTGGTTAATGAGGATAAATCTATGCAGGGCTTCATTGCTTCAGGGGAGTATTACCTAAAACCCTTAAATGAATTTAGAAATTATATTAAGGATTTAAGAGAGGATTCTAAAGCAAGGGCAGATTATAAACGCGATGGCAGGGCTGTTTATAGAGTGGGAGGATTAGGACCCTTTCTAAGCCACATTCGCATTAATATCTTAAAAAAACTTTTACAAACAGAAAGGGAATTTATACAAAATGGCGGAAGTAGGCTTATTTCAGATTCACAGATTCTTGCTATACAAGAGCAATGGAATAAGGACTTTGACTTTGAATTTAAGGCAATAAAACTTGCAAAGGAGGTAGGTAGAATGAAAGAAATAGAGCTAGAAGAAAGCAAGGTTTTACATAGTGAGCTTTTAGAAGAGGTGGCAAGCAAAGAGGTAGATTCTAAGACTTTAGAAAATCTCATTAATACTTGCATAGATATTTATAATACCGCAGGTTTAAGGGGCAGAAATAATGCTTCAACTCAAATCAAAAAAGAGATAGAAAAGCTCTTAGAAGATAGAACTTCTAAAGTAAAAGAGAAAATGTGATGTTTATACAAAAAATCATCATTTGCAATATTTTTGCATACTATGGCAGGGTGGAAGTGAATTTTGGTGAAAAAATTGAGGGCAAGAATCTCTATTGCATTTATGGCAATAATGGTTTTGGCAAAACTAGCTTCATTAATGCCTGTAAGATTTTATTTCTTGGCACGGGGTTAAAAGAGGGCAATATCCCTCATAGTTTGAAACATCTAGCCCCCTCTGCCACCTCGCCTAAAAAGTTTATCAAGGGAAATGAGCATTATCGTGGCATACTCAATACCAATGCCTGTGATGAAAATAAAGAGGATTTTTATATCATTTTTGAGGGTTTTTTACAAGATAAGAAGTTTAGAGTACAAAGGACTTGGGAGGGTGTGCATACACAAGAGATAAATGAAACACTAGAGCTAAAAATAGATAATCAAAGCTATTACAATGAGGAGGCACAAGAAAAGCTTAATATTTGCTTACTGCCTACAAACTTTGTGGATTTTTTCTTTTTCAATGGTGAGGAAATTGGTGAAATTTCAGAGAATATACGCAAGGGCTTGAGAGATAAAATTGAAGAGATTCTAAAAATTAAGCCCTTAGATATTATCCTTAGAGAAATTGAAAAATATAAAAGGGAGCTTAAGGAAAAACAAGCAGATGATGATAAAACAAGGCTAGATTATAAGATAAAAAATAGAGAGCTTGAAAGTCTAAATGAGAAAATAGAACATTATAAAAAACTATATAAAGAAAAAAGTGATGATTTAGAAAATAACAAGCAGCATATTTCGCAAAAAACTTATGAACATCAAAAGATTATTGCCGATGATGATAAAGAGATGCAGAAACTTTATGATGAAAAAAACAAGCTTGAAATAGAGCTAGAAGAGCATAAAGAAAAACTTTCAGATTCACTAAAAAACATTATCTTTATGAGCAATAAAAGCTTAACTAACACGCTCAAGCAAGAACTTCATACGCTAAAATCCCATAGCCGAAAAGAAGACATCGAGGTCTTTAATCGTCTTTTACCAGAAATAAAAGAAATCACACAAACCTATTTGCAAGAAAATCCAGAGATTAACTCTCAAGAAATAAATTATGTTATGATGAATGCACTAGAAAATATACCCAAAGCTTTAGCAACAAAAAATACTTATCATTCTAAAATCTCTAATGCCAATGCTTTAATGCTTGAGAGAGCCTTTATACGCTTAGAATACATTAATTTATACCAAGATATTAATGAGATGAAAGAATGCAAGATTGCTCTGAAAGATACAAAAACAGAAATTGAGGAATTAAAGATAGATGATTACAAGCAGGAAAGAAAGCAAAATTTAGAAAGAGAGATAAAACAACTTAGAGATGAACAAAATGAGCTAGAACATCAAAAGAGAGAGAGTGAAAATGATTTAAAGCAAGTTATAGAACAAAAAAAAGAGATTGAGAGAGAAATTTATCATCTTAACCAAAAGATTAATACAGAAAGGATAGATAATGAACTTCATTTTCTCCAAGAGCTAGAACAAAGCATTAAAAATTACAGAGAAAAACTCATCATAAAGCTAAGATTTGAGCTAAGAGATAAAATCCTTAAGAAATACAAGAATCTTTTACCTAATGATAATATCAAAGACTTAGTCATTGATGAAAACTTTGAGATTGCACTAAAAAATGATAAAGATGGGCTAGTCATTATCGAAAGTCAAAGCAGCGGGCAAAAGCAGATTCTAGCTATTGCTATATTTTGGGCATTAAGCGAGCTTTCAAAAGCACAGATTCCACTTATCATTGATACGCCTTTAGGCAGGATAGATGGGCAAAACCGCGTAAGAATTATTCAAAATTATTATGCACAAAACCTACAAACTATCATCTTACCAACAGATACTGAAGTCTCTAAAAGAGAATATGAATATGCTAAATCTCATATTGCAAGGCTCTATAAGATAGAAAATAGCGATGATAGAGGACACGCTAGAATAAACAATGCAATGATAGATGAAATATTATAGGAGCAAAAATGGCAGATATTACTACAACAAACTTAGAGGAAAACCTAATCAATAGAGTGCTTAAAGAGGGTTTAGAGTGTGAGTTATCTAAATATTATGTATTAAGAATTGCTATTGCTAAGGCTTTAAACCTACCCAAAGTGCCTCTTGATGCTGACTTTTGGGAGGGTAAAAAGCTTAGGGGAGAAAAGAAAAGTGAATATCATCTTGAGCAAATCACAGGCAAGGGAAAGGAGGAAAAAGATGATTTTGATTTAATGCTAAGGGCTTTATTCTACATACAACACAAAGAAGAGCTAGATTCTAAAAATCAAGATATTTTTACAGATGAAAAGCTTTATTTATCTATTTTGAATAAATATATCCACAGAGGGTTATTTGAGCTACAAAACTCGTGGAAAAATACAGATTGCTTTTATCAATGGTGCTTGGATAATTTAAATTGGCAGTTTATGAGAGAATCTAAGAGTGAGAAAGAAAACAAGCTAGATAGGGATTTCACAAGGATTGAAAGATATTTTAAAAAAAATGCTATTGCTATTAATCTAATCAAAGAATATGACTCCTATCGGCATTACATTTATAGAATAGAAGTGCAAGATTCTACAAAAATCAAGCCCTTTGAAGACAAAAGTAAATATCTTAATAGAGAGTTGGGCTGTGATGTGAATACTGTTGCTTATAAGATATTAAGCAAAGCTTATGATATTCAAATCTCAAAGCCTGAAGAAGAGTGGCTAACGCCTAGCGAGAAAGAATTTCAACAAGCTCTAGCAAAGCTACAAGAGAGAAATGATGAGTTAGGAATATTTGCAGGAATGGATATAGATAAAAATCCTTTTTGTTTTGATTTAAAAGAAACTCCTCATTTATTTGTAGCAGGCACGACAGGAAGCGGGAAAAGCGTGTTTCTAAAAAATATGATTCTATGTCTTTTGCAAAATAAAGGCATAGAAATTACCATTATAGATCCTAAAAAAGGGGTGAGTTTTAGGGAATTTGAGAATATTAAAGGTATTGAGATTATTAAAGATAACGAAAGGGGTCAGCAATCTATACAAGACTTGATAGAAACAATGGAAAATAGATATGAGAGCAGAGATTTTAATAATATGAATTATAAAGTTTTGATTATTGATGAACTCAATGATTTAATAGATGAAAAAACACAGATTAAAGATATGCTAAAGAGATTAGCACAAAAGGCTAGAGAGAGCAAAATCCACTTAGTTTTAGGCACACAACGACCAGATGGGAGCGTCCTTAGAGGCTTGAAAACAAATATTCCAAGCAGTATTGCATTTAAGACAAAAAATTCTAATGAATCTAAGATTATCCTTGATGATAATGGAGCAGAGAAGCTTTTAGGCAAAGGGGATATGTTAATACAACTTAGCGGCAAGGAGACATTAAGGGCATTGAGTGTGTATCTCTCACCCAAAGAAATCCAAAGGCAATTAGATTCTTTATAGATTTAAGTAAAACCTTACTTAAACAGGTTAAATGTCAGAATCTACACTTTCTATGATATTTAAGACCATACCCTTAAGAGTAGTGAAGAGAAAGCTAACTTGCTTAAATATGCAAGCCACAACAAACTTCAGACAGAGAAAGTGTATTAGTAATATTGCTTGGTTGTCTAGCTTTGAGTTCTCTTTAAGCAAATAGGGATTTATGGACCGATTTTGTTAATTTAAAGCATAATCTTTCAGATCCAAAAAACCCAGCTAAAGAAAATACCATTCAAGGTAGCAAAAAACAAAGAGAGCTTATAAAAGATTATGAAAGCTTAGATACAATCCTACACAACCAAGTTGCACAGGGTTTAATTAACTCACGCAAAGAGTTAATCTCTTTTAGGGATAACTCTCTAACTTGCTTTAGCAGATAAAAGCAAGTTTAGAATGACAAGAAACTAAATATGGCGGTAGTTTATGAATAATGAGCTTTAAGCAAGTTCATAACGGCAATGGATAAAAAGCTTGTTTAGAAATTCTACATTTTGTAAGCAAAGTTTATAATGACAGCACGAAATATCTCTGCTTTGATGAGATTCTTAGGCTTAAAGCCTAAGAATGACAGAAGTAAAGAGTATATTATTTAGTAATGACAAGAATTGCTAGATTCTTCAGTCGTGCTACACAAAGCTTTAAGAATGACA
>NZ_NXLP01000065.1:0-6482 GCF_003364125.1 Helicobacter sp. MIT 14-3879 | reverse complement strand
CATTGGTAATTATGGGATTGCTTCCCCCATACTTACTGATAGCACAAATGTAAATAGAAGTAATACAAACTCTTTTATGGAGGTTGATATAAAAGCTTTCAAAAAGAATTTAGAAATTACTAAAAAAATAGCAGGAAAAGCAAAAATATGTGCGGTTTTAAAATCTGATGCCTATGGAGCTGGAATAAGTAAGGTTTTACCAACTATCATAGAGGAGCAAATCCCCTGTGTAGCTATCACAAGCAATGAAGAGGCAAGAGTAGTTCGTGAGAAATATAAGGGTGAGATTCTAAGAATACGCACTGCCACAATGGGAGAGATAAAAGATGGTTTAAAATATAATATTGTAGAAGTTATAGGGAACTTAGACCAAGCTAAAGAGTTAGATTCACTAGCAAAAAATATTGGGCAAAAACTTCCTATTCACATTAAGCTTAATTCAGGAGGTATGGATAGGAATGGGATTGATTTAAGCACAAAGAAAGGCAGAGAAAATGCCTTAAAGCTTGTTGCTTTGCCAAACTTAAAAATAGAAGGACTTATGACACATTTTCCCTATGATGATAAGGATAAGGTGAGAGAAGCTTTAGAAGTTTTCAAGAAAGATACACATTTCTTAATCACCACAGCCAAACTCGACAGAAAAAAGCTTGTTCTCCATGCTGCAGCTTCGTATGCGGCAGTGCAAGTACCAGAATCACGGTTGGATATGATACGACCCGGTAAGCTTATTTATGGTTATGGCGGAGGAGATTCAAGCCTGCCAATACAACAAATCATGAGCATGAAATCCCAAGTGGCGGTTATTAATGAATACCCAAAAAATAGTAAGGTAAGCTATGACGGCACTTATACCTTGACAAGAGATTCAAAGCTTGCCAATATTCCTGTGGGTTATTATGATGGCTATGCCAAATCCTTAAGCAATCAAGGTAAGGTATTAATTAGAGGGCATAAAGTTCCTGTTGTAGGAAGAGTTACAAAAAATACTTTAATGGTAGATGTAACGGATTATCCAGATATAAAAGCAGGTGATGAAGTGGTGCTTTTTGGTAAGCAATGTGGTAATGAAATTACGCAAGCAGAGTTGGAAAAAGGCACAGGCACTATTTTGTCCGAAACATTGGGATATTGGGGAAATGGGAATCCTGTTTTTGTTAAAGATTATAAAGTAAAAGAAGTGTGTAAATAATTGTCAATTTACAGGACTTAGCATGAGATAAGACTTGTGTAATTTATCTATCCTCTAATACTTTCAAGTCTCTCTCGCTTAGTGCCTATTTCTGTGATTTGTACTGCAAAGTTTCCGTCCACAACTACCACTTCACCTTTAGCTATAATTTTATCATTGACTAAAATCTCGAGCGGATCGCTAGCTAATTGATTAAGCTCTACAACGCTGCCTATATCCATAGAAATAACATCTTTTAATAGCATTCGTTTTTGTCCAATTCTTACTTTAACACTTAAGCCAATATCAAGCAGCATGGCAATATTTTTGAGTTCTTTATCGCTTAGGCTTACGTCTTTATTGCCACTAGATGGTGATGATTGGGCGGCTTTTGACTCTTTTTTGGTATGAGATAATAAATCTTTTTTGGTGAGTAAAATAAGTTGAGAATCAACAGAATCTATACGTATATCAAAGTGTGTTGCTTGTTCATAGTCACTTAATTCATTGTCTGATTCTATATTATCAACAGATGTAATGCTAAAGTTAAAATGCGGTAGTTCTTCATGACCTCCCAGTGCAGTAGCAAGTGCGCCTGTAATGGATTGGAAGACTTCTTTTAAGCCATCTTTATCATCATCATCCATCATTTCTTTGCCTGTATTACCTTCTCCACCCATCATTAAATCTGGCAATGCAGTTGCAAGATTCTCGGGCATAATAAAAGCAAGAGAGCTTACACTTGAGTTATCAAGCATAACATCAACTGTTACTTTACCAAATGGTTTGGGCAACAGATCATTAAACACATCACCATCTTGTTTATGAGTAACGACAGCAGTTCTTCCCATCATACCGTCAATGGTTGCTACAATCTCTTGAATAAGGAGTTCTATAAAATCATTCATTGCCAAATCCTTCTTCATCTTGGATGTCGGTTACTTTACTTTTTCTTTGTGCTTCAAGCATTTCTATCATTTCTTTAACTTGATCTTTTTCAGTTTTGATTTCATCTAAAATTTGCACAGTTTTGCGGAATCTTTGCAACCCGATTTTAGCACGGTATTTTTCTCTGCCATCTACGCTAACATGTACTGTGTCATCAGCAACTCTATCTAGCATAATCACATCCCCAACTTTTAGTTCTAAAATATCCTTTAAACTTAAATGTGTACCACCTAGCATAGCTGCAATATGAACATCTGCTCCACCAATCAAAGCTTGCAACTCGCGGTTTCTTGATTTTTTGCCGCTTGTTTCACTCATCATCAAATCGCGGCTTGCCAAACGACTAAGAATTGTTTCAAGTGAAATAACAGGATAACAAATGTTCATCATGCCACTACTATGTCCAATGACAATTTCCATAACCACCATAACAACCACTTCATTTTGCGCAACAATTTGCACGACATTGGGGCTTGATTCCTTGGCATCAATACTTGGAAAAATCTCTGCTACTGCAGCCCAAGATTCCTTAAGATTCTGCATAATTTGACGTAAAATAGTGTCCAAAAGATTTAATTCAATGTTGGAAAATTCGCGTGTATCATCATATTGATCTCCCCTACCGCCTAAAAGTCTATCAATCATGGGGAAAGCTATGCTGGGGTTAATTTCTAAAACACCTGCACCGTCCATAGGCTTCATAGAGAAAACATTGAAACTAGTTGGGGTTGGCAAACTCATAAGGAATTCACCATAGGTCATTTGATCAACACTATGTAGTTGAATTTCAACGATAGATCTCATAATGGCTGAAATTTGGTTTGAAAGGTTTCTTGCCATTTTATCATGAATGGAGCGGAAGCTTCTTAATTGTTCGCGACTTACTCTATTGGGGCGTCTGAAGTCATAAACGACAATCTGTTTTTCAGGAACTATATCTGCCTGTTCAGCATCTTCTACTGCACCGTCTTCATCAACAACATTTAATAAGGAGTCGATTTCCTCTTGACTTAGAATCTTAGCCATTTGCTTCTCCTATTTCTCTGCGGATTTTTTTAATCACTTCTTTTGAGATTTGTGAAATTCTAGATTCTGTGATGTCTAAAATTTCACTAATCTCATTTAAACTTAATTCCTCTAAATAGTAGAGCTGAATAATAAGTTGTTCTCTTTCAGAAAGTTTAGAGAGAACTTTTTGAATAAGCCCCATAAGCTCTTTTTGCTCACAGTATTTCAGCATATCTGTTTCCTCTAACGCACTAAATTGTTCATCTAGTGGAATCACGGTATAAATATCGCTTGCTAGACGTGCTTGTTTAATTTTATCTAAGTCTTCACCTAGTTTTTTTGCGAGGTATTCATTGCTTGGTTCTTCCTCAAATTCGTTAAAATAACGCGAAATTTCTGTTTCAATTGCTTTAATGAGTTTACGTGAGCTACGAGAGAGAACATCAAGTGTACGCAAATAATCAAGCATTGCCCCATTTACTCGAGTTTTTGCATAACCCCAAAAAGAATTATTCTTATTGACGTCATAACGTCTTGCGAGTTTGATAAGCTCTTCTGTGCCAATAGAGACAAGATCATTCATATCAATAGAACTAGGCAACCTTTCTTTTAGTCGGAATGCCATAGCTTTAACGGCAGGCAAATATTGTAGGGCAAGCTCATCTTGAGAATTCTTGAGGTATTGGTCATAGTTACTTTGCCCTTTGAAAGTGTTATTTAATGCCTGTTGCATGAGATTTCCTTTCATTCACTTCTAAACACTTGGAATCTGTCAGTCAATGCTTCGTAAGCTCTTAATGAAGGCGCGAATATTTTGCACTTCCTGCTCTTTCCTATCAAATTCTTTACGATAATGTTCAAGGCTTTCTTCTAATTTTTCTTTATGTACTTTCGCATTGTTAGAATCCATGAAAAGATAATAAATCGAAATAGCTACCGTAATGATAAGATAAATTCCCATTGTAGAGAGGATTGTCCAGAGTACCATAAGCTCTGGTTCGTCAAACTTCGCAACACCAAACATTAAACCAACAAAGAATCCTACAACAATCGCAAAGCTCACATAGTTATCTTGTTTTAACATAACAATCCTTTGTAAAAATTAACCTATCTAAGCCAGATTCAAAATCCTTAAGAGAATCTGTAATTATAAATAACCCAACATACGTTTAAAGAAACTCTTGAAGCCTTTGGATTCTAAAAGCATATTGTGTTCCATATCCATGATGTCATGTGCTAAAAGTGCTGCAATATCACCAATGCTAATGGATACCGGATTGAGAGGTTCTACCTTAGAAATAAGTGCGCGATTTCTCGTTGCTTTATTTACTGCTACATTATTTTCTAAGCCACCAAGATATTGTAATGTGAGGCTGGGAATATGCTTCTTTGTGATATTTTCTATTCGTTCAAAAACAGCTAAAGCTTCTTTTTGATTTTTGCACATATTAATAATCATAAAAATTTGCTTTTTTGTGTGTGCGTTAAGCTTAATCGTAGCATAGGCATCTGTGATAGCAGAAGGATCTGGCATCGTAACAACAATAATATGTTCTGCTGCTTGTAGTGTAGATTGATTGAGTGCTCCAATACCTGCCCCCGTATCAATAAGCAAGAAATCCAATGTATCTAGCACGGTGCTATCATGAATGAAATTTTCTACAAGATTATTGCTTGCATACTTAAGAATTTCCTCTCCACTATCGCCCGGAATCAAATATAAATTGGGTTCAACCTCATAAATAACCTCGTCAATTCCAACCTCACCTTTAAGCACATTTAAAATATTTTTGTCAGTTTTAATACCAAAGATTAAGTCCAAATTTGCTAGTCCTATATCTGCGTCAAATACACCCACTTTAAATCCAAGCTTGTTTAATTTATATGCCAAGTTTGCGCTAATAGTTGATTTTCCTACACCACCTTTGCCTGAAGTAATAGCCACATATTTAGTGTTTGTTTTATTGCGCATCATAGACTCTAATTTCTTTGCTTGATTATCTATCATTAAATTTTCCCGCCTAAATATCCTTAAACTCCACACGATTCAGCAAAGCAAAGTTATCTGACTATGGATTCTAGCAAAAAATAACAAAATTTAGCGACTTTTGCGTTTTGATTCCATAGAAATTAGAATCTATAATATTTTCAAACCCATGTTTTCATGTTCTTTTGAAATTACAAGAGATTATATTCTATTTTGAGCATGAAGAATGGTTGCGAATTTTTGCGTAATTGCATTGATATAATAACTTTCTTGTTCTTTTGTAAGTTTTTGTGTAGGTTTATCAAGTACAATAAATAATTCGGAATCCATATTATCTCCAACCCAAAGATTTTTATCTATTTTGCTGCAAAGCCAAATAATAGGAATTTTGAGATTATTGGCGATATGGCTAATTCCTGTGCTCGGACTAATAAGTAAGAAGCTAGATTCTAAAAGGGCTACGATATTGAGTAAATCAGAATCATTATAAAAAATAGCAACATTCTCTAAGCTTTGTAAATGAGGGGATATATCAATATTGTTCTTATAAGTTGGAATCACAATATTAACTTGCGGATAAGAGGAAGCCAAAGTGCGAATGAGGGTGCAATAACCATTAACAGTAAGATTACAGTGTGTGCTGCGAACGAAGGGATTAACAATGATTAAGGGCGTAGATATATTATCCATATTGTGTGCTGCTAGGAATTGTGCAATTTTTGCTTGGTTAGTTTCTTTGCTAGTAAGTCTGATAGCTGAAAAGTCTATACGGTGAAAGTTTTTCTTATAGTGCTTAGAATCGATTTTACGCACAAGCATGAGGATTCTTTGATATTGCGGAATATTGCTAAAATTGCGTGAAATAAAGACTGTTTCGAATCTGGGTTGGATAAAATTTCTCAAAGTTCTAAAGGTGATAATTCTCTTGGCATTTGTTTGGCTAATCATTTTGCATTTTGCGCGATTTGGTTGCGTTAAAAGAAAACAATCAAATGTCCTTGTATTTATCTCTCTTATTAATTGTTGTTCCTGCATAGAATCTATATTGATAAGGCTATCTATAAAATCAAATTGACCATATAAGTTGATTCCAAATACATTGGTATAAACAACCAACTTGCTTTGTGGATATAAGAATTTTATCGCATAGATTCCGTGCAATGCAATTACATTATCACCAATTAATCCTGCCCTGTAAAATCCAATAGTCATAATTGCCTCATTATGGAATCAAAAAAATAGTGTACCAAAAATTTCTAGCAATATTAAATAATCAAGCTTTTATGTTGATAGATTCACAGATTCTCTTTTACTCTTTTTGAATTCTCTAATCCTATAAATCTTTTAGCTTTCATAATTCTTTTATAT
>NZ_NXLP01000064.1:0-6594 GCF_003364125.1 Helicobacter sp. MIT 14-3879 | reverse complement strand
TTGTCATGACTTTGGGCAAAGCCCGAAGTATCTCTAATAGAATCTTTGGATTATGCAATGTTTTATACTTTAAGCCTAATTTGAGAGTCTAAAGTAAAGCTTAAGATTCTTTAGCCTTTTTAGAATCTTTAAGAGATTCTTCAGCCTCTAAAGAGGCTTCAGAATGACAAGAATCCTTATTTGTTCTATTTGCAGGTAGGCAGAATCGATTATGCGAGCGTAACAAAACATCTCCTTTGTCATACTTAAGCATAGCGAAGTATCTCTCTTATCATACTAAGACTCTTTTTCTTGTCATTACTAAGGCTTTAGTCTAAATTTCTCAAGATTCTATAATAAGAGATTCTTCACTTGCTAAAGCAAGTTCAGAATGACAAGGTGAGAGATATTTCAGCTTTTACAAAGCCTGTGCGTGCCTCACACAACTCACCCACACCTGCAAATATGACAACACCGCCGATTGTCATGACTTTGGGCAAAGCCCGAAGTATCTCTAATAGAATCTTTGGGCTATGCAATGTTTTATACTTTAAGCCTAATTTGAGGGTCTAAAGTAAAGCTTAAGATTCTTTAGCCTTTTTAGAATCTTTAAGAGATTCTTCAGCCTCTAAAGAGGCTTTAAAATGACAAGGTGATAAAATGGAATGACAAAAGAAAAGAGCAGATTCTTTAAATGATAAGGTGAATTTGCAAGAGGCTTCAGAATGACAAAAAAATGGAGGGTGGAGTTATAAAGCAAGTTCAGAATGACAAAAGCAAATTTAATCATGGAATGACAAAAGAAAAGAGCGGATTCTTTGGAATGATAAGGTGAATTTGTAAGAGGCTTCAGAATGACAAAAAAGAAAGGGTAGAGTTATAAAGCAAGTTCGGAATGACAATCTAACTTATCCTCTTTCAATGTTACCTTGTCCTCTTTGCAAGCTCTTGCAAAGCCTTGCACGATAGATTACCCATACTTGTAATGGCTAAAGCAAGAAAAGGTTTAACAAAAGCACAATCGATTCTGCCCACTTGCAAAGATGATAATTTGAAAAATATTTTAGCCTTTGCAAAGCCTCGCACAAGCAAGGCTTCTACCCACCCCATCATCACCACTTTTTAAGGTCTGCTTAAGTTATATTGAGATTATTTTTGATATAATTCCTTCCCTGATTTAATGCCTACACATACTCCCCCCCCCCCCATTTGCTAAGAGAGGAAATTAAGAGGGAAGTAAATCGCCCAAATATAAAATGGGAGGTATGAAATGAAAAGTATTAAATGGGAGGCAAAATGAAAGGCATTAAATATAAAATATGAAATGGAAAATAGAAAATTAGGAAGCACAAACTAGCAAAATTCATTAAGAGGGGAAGTAAAATCTAGCATCCAACTATGAAATGATAAAGATAAAATTAGGAAGTATTAAAAGCATAAAATATCAAAGATAAACTAGCAATCATTAAGAGAGGGAGGGGGATAATGATAGGAATAAAAATGATAAGAATACAAAATGATAGGGAGATAAAATGGGTTTTGAGACTTTTCTTTCCTTGCTTGTCTATATGAGTATCACTGCTACAACACCCGGTCCTAATAATATCCTTGCCCTAAGTAGCGTCATCAACTATGGCTATCGAGAAAGCAAGAGGCTCATTCTGGGTATTTATGCGGGATTTGCGTCTATTATGATTTTGTGTGGATTTGGCTGTCATCTTTTGATTGAGATTTTGCCCAATATGCTTGAATTCTTAAAGATTCTAGGCGTGGGCTATGTGCTGTATCTCGCCTACAAAGTCGCCATCAGCAAACCTCAAGGCTTAGAAAGTCAAAATGAGAATCTCGGATTTTTCAATGCTTTTTTCTTGCAGTTTGTGAATGTAAAAATCATTTTGTATGCCATTACGATACATATCTCCTTTGTCCTGCCCTACTATCAGAGCTACTTTTATACAGGCACATTTGTGCTTCTTTCTATTGTCGTTGGATTTATGGGAATCTTTTTGTGGATTATCGCAGGGGTTGCCCTCAAAGCCTTTTTGACCAAGCATTATAAAATCGCAAATTTCACGATGGCAGCCCTACTTGTCCTAAGTGCTGTGCAGATTCTGCTAGGGTAGAATTTCATAATCCTTTTATCATAAGAATCTACAAGTAAGAATCTACAAGAATAGGGTATGCAAACTAATCGTGATTATCCTATTAAACTTATTTTTATCATAAGAATCTAAGATAATAGGGCAATGCCCCTACTAACTTTTAGTCATAAGAAAATCTTGTGAGAAATGATTAAAGTTTTGATTGCTCTTAAATACTAGATTCTGCTAGGGTAATTGCTAGAAATAATTTTCTTAGTTTTAGGGCTAAGGTTTGGTTAAATACTAGAAATAAGCTGCTCTCTTATAGTTTTAAAGCTAGAAACAAGCACTATTGGTGAATAAAATCTTATTGCTGAAATTTTTAAGCTTTTATTTTAAATACTAGAAATAAGCCACCCTCTTAGCTTACTAGACTGCTAATAAGCACTAGAAATATTTGCTATTAACTTTACTGCTAAAAGGTTTTAAAAGGCTTATATAAGCTGCTCTTCTAAGGGGATAATCCTCTTTAAGAACAATCATTTTTTAGGAGGGCATAATCTCTGATAATCATTTTCTAGGGCATAATCATTCTTGAGGGACAATCATTTTGCGTGTTTCAAAGCCCTTTTGATGAGCCTAATGCCCAAATAATAGCTAGAAGTCGCCCTTAGCTCCTAAGACTTGTGCCACCACACAACGCATAACTTTTTGATAAAAAGTTCTTTGCTAGGGAGACTTAGTATTGACCTCATACAATCACTATGCTAGGGAGACTTGGTATTAACCCCACGCAATCACTTTTACATAACACTACCGCTTCATTCAAAGTCTTTTGATGTTTCTGCCATAGTTCTAGTTTATTTTAGGATAGGTTTGAAGTTATAAGGCACGGACAAAAACAGCATAAAAAGGCATAAAATTGCTATAAAAAGTTATAAAATCGCTTTTCCTTGAGAGATTATTTCTTACAAAATGAAGTAATAGCTTTTGCCACTCATATCAATGCACGAGAATGTCTCTCAGGCTCTTATCCCGCTTATTGTAATCAAACTTTGCAGCTTGCAGCACAGACATAGAATCAACAAAGCATAGAATTAATAAAATACAGAATCAATAATATAGAATTAATAAAGCATAGAATTCCCCCCCCCCCTTTTTTTTTATCGTCATTGCTAAAGGCTTTAGCCGCAGTATCTCTCTTTATCATATTAAGACTCTTTTTCTTGTCATTACTAAGGCTTTAGTCTAAATTTCTCAAGATTCTATATTTTGAGATTCTTCAGCCTTGCTACGCAAAGCTTTAAAATGACAAGGTGATAAAATGGAATGACAAAAGAAAAGAGCGGATTCTTTGGAATGATAAGGTGAATTTGTAAGAGGGTTCAGAATGACAAAAAAGGAAAGGTAGAGTTATAAAGCAAGTTCAGAATGACAAAAGCAAATTTAATCTTAGAATCTAAGAGGGATATTTTAAGTGTTTTCAAGAATCTGCTGCTAAAGGCTTTGGAGAGACAAGAGGCTAAAAGCTTATTTTGCGATTCTTCAGCCTCTAAAGAGGCTTCAGAATGACAAGGTGAGAGATATTTCAGCTTTTACAAAGCCTGTGCGTGCCTCACGCAACTCACCCACACCTGCAAATATTACAACACCACCGATTGTCATGACTTTGGGCAAAGCCCGAAGTATCTCTAATAGAATCTTTGGATTATGCAATGTTTTATACTTTAAGCCTAATTTGAGAGTCTAAAGTAAAGCTTAAGATTCTTTAGCCTTTTTAGAATCTTTAAGAGATTCTTCAGCCTCTAAAGGGGGTTCAGAATGACAAGAATCCTTATTTGTTCTATTTGCAGGTAGGCAGAATCGATTATGCGAGCGTAACAAAACATCTCCTTTGTCATACTTAAGCGTAGCGAAGTATCTCTTAGCTAAATTTCTCAAGATTCTACAATAAGAGATTCTTCACTTGCTAAAGCAAGTTCAGAATGACAGGGTGATAAAATGGAATGACAAAAGAAAAGAGCGGATTCTTTAGAATGATAAGGCGAATTTGCAAGAGGCTTCAGAATGACAAAAAAGGAAAGGTAGAGTTATAAAGCAAGTTCAGAATGACAAGAGCAAATTTAATCTTAGAATCTAAGAGGGATATTTTAAGGGTTTTCAAGAATCTGTTGCTAAAGGCTTTGGAGAGACAAGAGGCTAAAAGCTTATTTTGAGATTCTTCAGCCTCTAAAGAGGCTTCAGAATGACAAAAGTAATTTCAACACCGACACAAGCCTTTTAGAATCTGAAACTATAAGATTTAATTCGATAGATTAATTAAAATAAAAAGTAAATCTTCAACAAAAGTAAATTTTCTGCAATGCCTAAGTTAAAATAAAGTTAAGATAATAAGAATGTTTAAGTAAAGATGATGAGAATCCTTAAGATATAAGGCTATGCCATAAATTGATTACACAAGAGGGCATTTTATAAAGCCATCAAATGATTATCCTCACTTATTCCTTATGTTAGTGTCATATAATAAAGTATAAAACAAATTAAAGGACAATAAAGGCTATTTTATAGGGCTTTAAACCTATTACCAATCCGCTAAAAGGCTTATTTAACTTATTTTCTACCACCTCATTATAAGCCTACTTGCATTACATCGCAGAATCTTACTTGCTTCTTTAATCTATTTCACTACTTTATTAGAATCTTATTTCCTTACCGCCCCTTAAAAGCTATTTATTAGAATCTATCTTGCCATTACATCGCAGAATCTTACTTATATAGAATCTCATTTATATAATTCCATTTAGCAAAATCTCACTTGCTCTCACACTCGTTCTTAAAGCCTTTTATGCTATAATGTAAAGTTTTAGTTTTTGCAAAAATAACTTAAAATAAAAATGATAAAGAGAAACGATAAGGAATAAAGGGGATAACTCAATGCTATGCCATCATCTATTTTATGTATTATTTTCCCATTTACTTTACATATTATTTTCTTGGTTATTTTCTTGGGCTATTTTTCGTAACTTTTTCTTATCTTTTTTCTCCACCACCTCACTCTAAATTCCCCTATTCTTAAGGCTTTTTAAGAAGCTTTATGACAACATTTAGCTAGACTATAAGGGCTAAATTTTAAGCTAAGAGGCTTAAGCCATAGATTGATTACAACAAAAAGGATATTAATGAGATGTTTAAAGATTACCCCTAATATTGCTTGGGGTTTGGTTATTTTTGGCGGTATTTTGGAGTGCTTTTGGGTAAGTGGGCTGAAATACGCCGATAGTGTGATTTTGTATCTGCTCACAGCAGTTGGGATTTGCATCTCTTTTACTTGCGGAATGTTAGCACTAAAAGTCCTAGAAGTAGGCATTGCTTATAGTGTGCTTGTGGGCATTGGCACAGCGGGAGTTGCCCTAGCAGAAATCATCGTCTTTAGCGAGGACTTTTCATTGCTAAAAATCTTTTTTATCATTACTTTGCTAATAGGCGTCATAGGGCTAAAACTCTCGGCACAGGAAGTAGAGGAGGCAGAGGGGGCAGAGGAGTCAGAGGAGGTACAGAAAGAAAAGCAAGAGCTTTCTTGCGACTTAGGGCGTAAGCGGCTGCTAGAGGAGTAGCAATGAGCTGGGTGTATTTGATACTAGCGGGGTGTATGGAAATCATCGGCGTGATTGCCTTGAAAAAGTATAGCCTAAGTGGGCGAAAAATCTTTTTACTTGCTATTTTAGTCCAATTTGCCCTAAGCTTTAGCCTACTCTCGCTTGCTATGTCAGAGATTGCTATGGCAACAGCCTATGCGATATGGACAGGTATCGGTGCGGCAGGGGGCGTGCTTGTGGGCATTGCATTTTTTAATGAAAGCAAAGACGGCAAAAAGCTCTTTTTTATCACGATGATTATTGCTTCAGTCATAGGGCTTAAGGCATTATCCTAAGGCTATCTATTTTAGAGAGCATTTTAGAGGATATTAGCTATATTTTGTGAAAATACAATAGTTGTAATAGCCTATTATATTTTAGAATATACTAGCTATATTTTGTGTTTTAGTTCTTATCAATTAAGAGGGTGGAGGGTATGGAGAGGGGTTGTCTTAAACATATTAGAGGGGATATGAGAATGAATAGAGAGAATTATAGGATATGAGAAGGCATTATCCTAAGAGGTAGAGAGATATTTCTAAAGGGTTTAAGGGGTAAAATAAACCTAAATTATATTCTTGTAAGATTAAAGCCTAAAATTAGGGAATATGAGAGATTATTACTCTAAGGGATATAAGGAAATATGAGAGAAATAATTACCTTGAAATACCTATGGGTTAAAGTTTTAATCGAGTGCATTAAAAATCCTAAGGAGATAATTACCTTGAAATACCTATGGACCAGAGTGGGTAGTGGGCTATAAATTCGGGCTTTGCCCAAAGTAATGGCAAGTTTGAGGATTCAGAGAGACTTCGGCTAACGTCTTGCATTGTTAGTGTTTTCTTTAAGATAGGTGATTTTTTGCTCCAAAATCTCAAGAATCTTTTGTGTTTGGGATA
>NZ_NXLP01000063.1:0-6711 GCF_003364125.1 Helicobacter sp. MIT 14-3879 | reverse complement strand
AGTGATAATTATTTGGTTCATACAAATGCAAAAGAAATTCATAAACCGAAAAACTTGTAACTCTCCTGAATCTACTCCAAATACTCGTTAGCACTTCACAAAGAGGATAAATAAGGAGAGTCAAAGCATAAAAAACACTTAAATCATAATATTGGATTCCAAGTATTAGTAATGCCCCAATGACAAATCCAAGTAAAAAACTCCCGCTATCACCCAAGAAAATTTTGCCATAAGGATAATTAAAACAGAGAAAAACTCCTGAAATACCAATCATCAGACTACTTGCAAAGATAATAAAATTTGCTTCCAACTTGCAAGCAACAAAACACAATGAAAGAAAGTTTAAGAGGCAAATAAAACCTGCGTTACCATTCACGCCGTCAATGATATTGATGCTATTAATGCTGAAAAGTAAAAAAGTAAAATAGCACATAATGCTTAAAATATTAACGCTATCGCTTTTTATAAGAAAGCCAAAAGACACAATAAAATAGATAGTGCCAATAACTTGCACAGTTGTTACAAAGAGAATATTTGTATCTTTGTTGGTGTCTTTAAGTAGTCCGCTTATAAGGAGAACAGCGCATGCAATGTAAAAATGTATGCCTGCAAGAACATCAGTAATAATATCTGCTTGAACGCCTGTTAAGTCTGAAGTGTGAGTGATTTCAAATGACGCCATAACAACCACGATAAAAGCAATAAAAATCCCTATACCGCCACATCGAGAAGTGCTTATTGTATGAATTTTAAAGGCATGTGTTTTCGGCTTATCTTGCATAAATCGCATAGTTAGGGAAAGAATATAACTAACACTTAAGGTGAGCAATGCGCATATAGCTCCCATTCCGATAAAATAATATGCCCAATCGACCATAATATTAGCCTTGTTCTTGAATTATCAATGTACAGAATCTAATTTCTCAAGAAACTTTAGATTCTAAGAGTGTTTAACTTACCTGTTCAAACTGTAGTTATTTTGTGTATCTACTATGTGTTTGTCATAGCAGAGAATCAAGTATTTCATACTATTTCAAAATTACAATAAGACAGGATAATTTTATTAAGAAAATGTGCATTTTAAGTTAAATTAAAGTGAAAGTGAGATTAAATCAATCATACGTTAGTTGATAATAAGGAGTTTTACAATGAGATTACTTAAAGATTTTTGGCGATTTTTTGTTGGCATTTCGGGAATATTCATTATTATGATATTTTTGGGTTGCAAAGATAATGCCAATGATGACAAGAGCCAAGTGCCACAAAAATCAGATACAAAAACATTAAATACCAAGTTTGTTACAATTGCCACAGGTGGAGCAGCAGGTCCTTATAATATTATAGGTACTGCTTTAGCAGAGATTTATTCCCAAGAATTAGGTGCGAATGCCAAAACACAAACTACAGGTGCTTCTATCGAGAATCTGAATCTTTTAGCACAAAACAAAGTGGAAATGGCTTTTGTTATGGGAGATGCTTTGCATGATGCGCTTAATGGCGTAGGAAGTTTCTCTAAAAAGCTAGAAAATATCAGGCAAATAGCAGTGCTTTATCCAAACCTCGTACAAATTGTTACCTCTAAAAAAAGTGGTATCAAAAGCATAGAGGATTTAAAGGGCAAAAGGATAGCCGTAGGAGATAAAGGCTCTGGAACAGAAAACAATGCGCGGATTTTACTTGCAGCATTTGGCATTACCTATAAAGATATAAAGCCAGATTATCTAGGTTTTGCTGCTGCTGCTGAAGCTTTGCAAAATGGAAGGGTTGATGCAGCTTTCTTTGCGAGTGGTTTGCCTAATGCCTTAGTATTACAGTTAGAAAAGACTTTTGATTTGGCACTTGTGTCTATCCCGAGTGATAAAGCACAAGAGATTGCCTCAAATAAAAGCTACTTTACTCCAGCACAAATCCCAGCCAATACTTATGGTAACCAAGAACCAATCCCCACAATAGCCATTACTAACGCATTGGTTGTGCGAAGTGATTTAAGCGAAGAAGATGTGTATCAGCTTACAAAAGTTTTCTTTGAGAATCTTGATAAGCTTGAAGTATCTCATCAGGCAGCAAGAGATATTCCAAGAATGAGCCTAGAAGATGAGGAAAAAAATATGATAGCCCCTATCCATAGTGGTGCTAAAAAATATTTAGAATCTATAAACTAAAAATGGCAGTAACTCACATGCAGGATTCTAAAGATATGCAGCCTCGTATTGTTGGGAGCGATGATGATGTAGAAACGTTGGATTTAAAGAAATATGATAAAGAATCTGCTATAAGACAAATGGGAGGGGTTTATGCTTTTTTTGTTTCTCTTATGTGTGTGGGTTATTCCATTTTTCATCTTTATAGTACTTTCTATCCACTGCCAGAAATCCTACAAAGAGCTGTACATTTGTGCGTGGGTGTGGGGCTTTGCTTTTTGTTTTATGCTCATAGCAAGGCAGATACTCAAACTCAAGGAGCTAAGAAACTTTTAGGGTTGTGGGATTGGATATTGTTTGTTTGTGCGATTGGCAGCTGCGTGTATCTCTTTTATGAGTATCAAAGCATTATGACTTCAAGGAGCGGGCTACCTAATTATACTGATATTGCTTTTGGGATTCTCACTACCCTTTTAGTTTTAGAATCTACAAGGAGAGTTACAGGAATTATTTTGCCCCTTCTTGCACTCATATTTTTAGTCTATCCATTTATTAGCCACTTTGATATTATGCCAGAGAGGTTGCTTACTCGTCCTTATGATTTAGGGGACATTTTTGGGCAGCTGTATTTGAAAACAGAGGGATTATTCTCAACAGCGATTGGTGCAAGTGTTTCTTTTATCTTTCTTTTTATACTCTTTGGGGCTTTTCTTGCTCGTTCTGGTATGAGTCAACTTTTTAATGATTTAGCTCTTGCTATTGCAGGAACTAGCTCTGGTGGTCCCGCAAAAGTAGCTGTCATTTCTAGTGGATTTATGGGGAGTATTAATGGCAGTGCAATTGCCAATGTTGTGGGTACAGGTGCTTTTACCATTCCTCTTATGAAGAAAATTGGTTATGATAAAAACTTTGCTGGTGCGGTAGAGGCAAGTGCTTCAGTGGGAGGGCAGATACTACCGCCTATCATGGGGGCATCTGCTTTTATTATGGCTGAAACAACGGGTGTTAGCTATCCCACAATAGCCTTAGCCGCATTGCTTCCAGCTGTGTTGTACTTTTTGGGTGTTATGTTTCAGGTGCATTTTTGTGCAAAACGTAATAATCTACAAGGTATCAGTAGGGAATCTCTCCCCCTGCTGAAAAATGTCCTCAAAGCAAGAGGGCACATGTTCCTACCTATGGTGTTGCTTGTCGTGCTTTTAGGACAGAGCATGCCTATCTCTTATGTAGCAATTTGGACGATTGTTTGTACTGTGATAACAAGCTGGATACGAAAAGAAACTCGTATGTCTCTATATGATATTTTTATGGCATTAGAGGAGGGAGCGAAACAATCTTTGCCCGTTATGGTTTCTTGTGCATCTGTGGGAATTATTATAGGTGTTACTAGCCTTACTTCACTAGGCAATGTTATTACTTCATCTATCGTATCCTTTGGACATGGCTACTTATTCTTATCGCTTATTCTCACAATGTTAGCTTCGATGGTTTTAGGCATGGGGCTACCCTCAATTCCAGCTTATATTATCACCGCGACTATGGCTGCTCCAGCATTAGCAACATTTGATGTTCCTATCATTGTCTCTCATATGTTTGTTTTTTATTTTGGTATTTTTGCAAACATCACTCCTCCGGTTGCCTTAGCAAGTTTCGCTGCTGCTGGCATTGCCAAAGCTGACCCTATGAAAACAAGTTTTCATGCCATCAAGCTCTCTCTCGTAGGATTTATCATTCCCTTTATCTTTGTGTATAGCCCCTCATTAATGCTGCTTGATTTGGAATCTGCTTCACTGACCGCAAATACTTTTGCATTTCCGCCATTAGAAGTAATCTTGTCTGTGGTTTTTACATCATTGATTGGTGTTGCGATTCTTAGTGCCGCTATTGAGGGATATTTATTTACTAGGTTAAAAATATGGGAAAGGTTATTATTAATTATAAGCGCATTATTGCTGCTTGTTCCAGATATAACTAGTGATATAATCGGTGGGGGATGTGTCTTTGTTATTGGTATTTTAAATTTGCGTGAGGCTAAAAAACGGTAACATTCTTGTTGCTACTGTATTCGTTTCTTATTGTATGCTCTATAAGGGTAAGAAATATGAAGTATTTATTTCAAAGTTATTCTTGATTTATTTTGAGACAATTCTCTTTCCAATACCCTTAAGTTTTTCTTTGTAAAAACAATTCACCTCTAAGTATTTTCATCTACGGCATTTAAGGTTGCATTATTCTCAGTCGATAGGTATTTTGCTGTTGAATAGCAACTTTATTCTATTTATGCAACTTAGTTGCATAAATAGAATAAAGTTGCTATAATATTACTTCACTCAATATTAATAATAAAAGAAGGAAAGTATGAACAAAACACTTATGTTTCTAATAATTAATTCTCAAGTGTTATGGTCAGATTCGATAGCTGCTAATCTCAATCGTGATGAGACACAAACATACTTACTCGATAGCATTACAGCAGTTAGTTCTATACAGGGTTATGAGACAAGCACAAAAACTACTATTACTGCCGATGATTTAAGTAAAACGCAAGCACTCAATCTACGCGATATTTTTAGAAGCGATTCAAGTATCGCAGTAGGTGGTGGGACAAATATGGGGCAAAAGGTTTATGTGCGAGGATTTGAGAGTTTCATGATGCGCGTAACACTTGATGGCGTAGCACAAAATGGTAACGCATTTCATCATCAGGGAAATATCATGATTGATCCTTTCTTACTCAAACAGGTTATTGTTAGTAAGGGCGTGGCAGATGCAAGTGCTGGAGCTGGTGCATTAAAGGGCTCTATTGCTTTTGAAACAAAAAATGCAAGCGATTTGCTGAAAGAAGGACAAAATTTTGGTGCAGAGATAGGTGCTGGATTCTATACAAACTTTGGTTATCGCGCTAATCTTAGTGTCTATGGAAGAATCTTTAATGATGTAGGAATTTTAGCTGCTATCAACCATCAAAATATCCTTAATTATCGTGATGCAAATCACACATACAGTGATTTTCTAACAACTAGAAACGGCGTTTTGGGTAGTAATTCAATGCAAGTTAATACACTTCTTAAAGTGGGCGGACAAGTTGATGCCAATCAAAATTTTTCAGTTGGATATAGTATTATGAATGACATGGCGACTAGACCGTTTCGTGCAGATATTGGTAATCCAGCAGGAGAAAGTTTTGATTCAGAGCTTTTTAGACATTTAGACCAAAATCAAAATTTTAATGCACATTATGAATATAAACCTAGTCATGGAGGCACAAATATAAAATTGAATACATACAACAATATAAGAAGCGTGAATCTTACTCCAATTTTTGAAATAGAAGAAAATACGAGTGGAGGTCATGGACACGATGAAGAGGGAAAGTTACCTCGTGCTATTGTCTTTAATAGTTATGGTGGCAACATACATTTGAGCAATAATTTCAACAATAAACATCTTTTAGAATACGGATTCGATTTTCAGGGCATGAGTGTTCGTGATGACAATATGCAGGAAAGCGAAAAGAACGAAGTCAATTTAAAGCATAACAGAGGGAAAGAAGAGGCATATATTTTTGGAGGATTTGTGCAGGATAGTTGGCAGATTCTACCCAATCTCAAATGGGGTTATGGGACACGTGCAGATCTTTACTCTTATTATGACAAAAATTCACAAAACCACATTACGGGTGGGTTTAGCCCCAGCACAGTACTTGCTTATAGCATTATTGATGGGCTTGATATAAGTCTAAAATATGCTTTTAGCACAAGAGGTGCAATGCCCGGAGATGCGACCTTACTACGAAACACGCATATAGAAATTGACCCAAATCTTAAGGCTGAATATTCTCATCACGGTGAAATGAACCTTGATTATATTAATGACTTCATGAGTTTCAAGTTCGCTACTTATGTAGGCAATATTCTCAATTTTATTAACAGTTATTCCAAAGGCACAACCAACAACACAGTAACTACTAGAGATGGGATAAGAGAGAATCTTAATTTTCCTATTATTAATTATGGTTTTGAATTAGGAGCAGCATTTTATTATGGAGGTTTTATATTGAATGTAGGCATGGCAAGAAATTGGCTTACTGCTGGAGGAGAAGGTAATGGAGCCTTACTTGCTGACACTTACGAGCTTGGAGCTGTTTGGGGTTATACATTTAATCTCAGTTTGCGTTATGAAATACGAAAATTTGATATTGCATGGATGTCTCGTTTTGTAACGGGTTTTAATAAGGGAACACAAGGATACAATATCTATCAGAAGCAATTTGAGGATATAGGTAAAAGCGGTTATACAACTTCAGACATCTTTGTTAATTATTACCCCTTTGGTAGGGACAGGCTTGTTTTACGTTTCAGTATTCTTAATGTTTTTAATGCACATTATATTGATCCTACTTCACCGCTTAAAGTTGAAGCAGATAATAGTTCAAGTGAGGTGATTAATGCCATGCGTGCAGCACTCTATGAACCGGGAACTGATTATCGATTGGAAGTAAGATATAAATTTTGATTTGTATTGCAATTAAAAAATTTCTAATTTGCAACCGTATTAGGAGGAGTTTATC